>JAOPZD010000022.1 GCA_025964295.1 Conexibacter sp. | reverse complement strand
CGACGCCGTTGAAGGCGCTGCCCGCCGTCGCGCTGGCGCCGGCGCCGCCGTCGTAGCCGAAGAACGCGCCGCCCGCGCCCCCACCGCCTCCGCCGCCGCCGGCCGAGGCCATCGCGAAGTTGGAGGCCGTCGTGTCGTACACGATCCCCGCGCCGCCGCCGGTGCCGCCGTTGGCGCCGACCTCGTCGCCGGCACCGCCGTGCCCGGCGCCGTCGCGATAGTCGCCGACGATGATCCCCAGCACGTCGCCGGGGTGGAAGACGGAGCTCGCCAGCGGGATCGTCGCGTCGACCGCGGCTCCCTTGCCGCCCTGGCCGCCGTTGGCGGCGCCCGTCGAGGAGCCCTTGCCGCCGGCCGCGCCGCTGGCCAGGATGCGCACCGACGTGGTGTTGGCGGGGATCTGGACCGCGTAGGAGCCCGGGTGGTAGTACTGGAAGGTGATGGTGTCGGCGGAGGCCGCCGAGGCCATTGCGGCCACGCCGAGCAGGAGGCCGAGCGCGAGCGCGTAGCGCTTCGGGCGCGATCGGTGCTGCGCTGCCGTGTCGATGTGCATGGAGCTGGTTCCCCTCGTGGTCTTGTCGTCGCGCCGCGTCAGCGCGGGTCCGCCGGCGGCTCGTCATCGCGCGCTCCGCCGTCGCGCCGGGCGGCGTCGAGGCTGAGTTCGATCGTGCGCGTGAGCGCCATCCAGCCCGAGAACGGCTCGGCGTGACCGCGGGCGTCGTGGACGGTGCCGCGCACAGGGTCGGCGGCCAGGTCGAGCTCCAGGACGAGGCGGGTGTGCGTGTCCGGGCTCACCAGGCCATCCTGCGGTGGCGGGGCCCGCCGCGCGTCGGCAGGCGCATGCTGATCTTTGGCGCCGCCGCCGCCGAGATTTGCCGCGCGCGACCCGGATGTGCGACGCGGCGCTTAGCATCGCGTGCCATGCGCGCCGCCCAGCCCACCGAGACGGCCCAAGCGCTCTTCGAGCGCGAGGCGGAGCTGGCCGTGCTGTCCGACGCCCTCGCCGCCGCCCGCGACGGTGCCGGCAGCGTCGTGATGGTCGACGGTCCGGCCGGGATCGGCAAGTCGCGGCTGCTCTCTCACGCGTGCGCGCTCGCGCGCGCGAGCGATGTCGGCGTGCTCAGCGCCTGCGGCGTGGAACTCGAGCGGGAGATCCCGTTCGGCCTTGCCGGCCAGCTGTTCGCCGCGCGGCTGGCCGGGACGAGCGCCGACCAGCGCGAGCGGCTCCTGACCGGTCATGCGGGACTGGCGGCGTCCCTGTTCGATCCCGCCGCGCCCGCACCCGGCGATGCCGAGGCGCTCGTCCGTGGCCTCCACTGGCTGACGATCAACCTCACGCTCCCGACGCCGGCGGAGCCCACGCCACGGCCGCTGGTCCTCGCGATCGATGACGCCCACTGGGGTGACCGCCCCTCGCTGAGGTTCCTGGCCTACCTGGCCACGCGGCTCGATGAGCTGCCGGTGCTCCTGGTCGTCGCGGCGCGGAGTCGGGAGACCGTGAGCTCTGCCGCCCTGCTCGGCTGGCTGCGCGACCCGGCCGGCCACCGCGTGCTCAGGCCTGTGCGGCTGAGCGAAGCCGCGGTCGCGGAACTGGTTGCCGTCGGCCTTCCCGATCCCGAGCCGGCGTTCGTCCACGCGTGCGCGCACGTGACCGGTGGCAACCCGTTCCTGGCCAGCGAGCTGGTCCGCGCGCTGCGTGCCGACGGAGTCGCGCCGACCCTGGAGTCGGTCGCCGCCGTCGAACGGCTCGTGCCCGAGTCGGTGCTGCATTCGGTGCTCGTCCGCCTCGCCCGGCTCCCGGACGTCGCCCAGCGCCTCGCCGGCGCCTGCGCGGTCCTGGGCGACGGCGCCACCCTGCGCCATGCCGCGCGCCTGGCGGAGGTGGACCCCGAGGTCGCCGAGCAGACCGCCGACGCGCTCGCCGCGGCGCATGTCTTCGATCCCGGCGAGCCGCTGCGCTTCGCCCATCCGCTGATCGCCACCGCCGTGTACGCCGACCTGCCGGCCTTCGCTCGCGCCCGGTCGCACCGTCGCGCCGCCGAGCTGCTCGCCGCCGACGCCGCGCCGGTCGACATGATCGCCGCGCACCTGGTGCACAGCACGCCCGAGGGCGACGGTGGGACCGTCGCGACCCTGCGGCGCGCCGCCGACCGAGCGCTGACCCGCGGCGACGCCGCCGCGGCGGTCCGGCTGATCGAGCGCGCGCTCGCCGAGCCGCCGGGAGCCCGCGAGCGCGCCGACGTGCTGCTCGAGCTCGCGGCCGCCGCCATCCAGGACGGCGACCCGACCGCCGATCGGCACATCGCCGCCGCACTGGCGCTCCAGGACGCGCCCGCCGATCAGGTGCGCTCGCTGGTCGCGCTGGCGCGGCTGCGCTTCCAGCAGGGCGAGCACGCCGACTCGGCGGCCCTCGTGCAGGACGTCGTCGACCGTGTCGGCAGCGACGACCCGATCGCCGAGGACCTCCTCGTCGACGAGGTCAGCGCCGGCACGTTTCGGGCGCCGCTGCGCCCTCGCGCCGACGCCCTGATGGCGCCGCTCGTGCACGCCGCTCGCGACGGCCGGCTGCCGACCCATCCCGGCTTGCTCGCACACCTGGCGCTGCGCCTCGCCCTCGACGGCGAGCCGGCCGACAGCGTGCGCGCGCTCGCCGAGCGCGCGACCGCCGCCGATCCGCTGGTCGACCCCGCCAGCCACGGCATGCTCGCCGGCATCGTCGTCCAGGCGCTGGTCTGCGCCGACGCCCTCGACGCCGCCGAGCGCGTCGCCGACGCCGCGCTGGAGGCCGCCGGTCGCCGCGGCTCCCTGCTCGCCTACGCCTCGGCGAGCTACCACCGCGCGATCCCGCGCTACCACCGCGGCGCGCTCACCGACGCGCTCGCCGATCTCGACCAGGCGCTCGCCGCCAGCCGCGAGGGCTGGGGCGGCGCCGAGGG
>JAOPZD010000482.1 GCA_025964295.1 Conexibacter sp. | reverse complement strand
CCGCCGGCGGCGTCGGCGCCGCCGCGGCCGTCGTCGGAGATCGTCACGACCGCCTCGCCGAGGCGGTTGGAGACGCTGACCCGGATCGCGCCGGCCTCCGCGTGCTTCACCGCGTTGGTCAGGCCCTCGGAGGCGAGGTAGAACGCGGTCAGCTCGACTGGCGCGGGCAGGCGCCGCTCCGGCAGGCCGTCAAGGTGCAGCGGGATCGGCGAGCGGCCGGCCAGCGCCTCCAGCGCCGAGCCCAGGCCCTTCTCGGTCAGCCCGGCCGGATGCAGGCCGCGCGCCAGCTCGCGCAGCTCGTCGGTGGCCAGCCGCGCCTCCTGGTGGGCGCGGTCGAGCAGCTCCAGCGCGTCGGCGGGCACGTCGTCGCCGAGCTTGCGGCGCGCGATCCCGATCAGGTGGCCGAGCGCGACGATGCGCTGCTGGGCGCCGTCGTGGAGCGCGCGCCCGATCCGCTGGCGCTCGCCGTCGGCGGCGTCCAGGACGCGGGCGCGGGCGGCGGCGACCTCGGCGTCGCGGGTGCGCAGCGCGGCCTGGTGGCGGCGGCGCTCGATCTCGGCGCCCGCGCGCGCCGCGAAGATGCGCAGGACCGCGAGCTCGTCCTCGTCGGGCGTCATCGGCGCCGCGGCCATCAGCGCCACGTAGCCGACGTGCTCGTCGCCGGCGCCCGGCAGCGCGACGCCGAGGTAGGAGTCCAGGGCGAAGTCGCGGACGTAGCGGTCGTCGGGGTAGGCGGCGCAGGTCCCGGCCGGCAGCACGAGCAGCCCCTCGCGGCGCACGGCCCAGCACGGCATCGACGCGTCGAGGTCGAACTCGTAGCCCTCGGGCAGCTCGACGCCGTTCTGCCACGACGCCAGGACGCGCACGCGCCCGTCGGCGGGGGCGGGCAGGTGCTCGCCGATGAACGCCAGCTGCGCGCCGAACGCCGTGGCCAGGTGGCGGACCATCGCGCGCAGGAACGCGTCGCCCACGACGCCCGCCGTCCCCGTCGCCAGGCGTCGAAGCAGGTCGCGCTCACGCGCGCTGGACGGGTCTCTTGGCGCTTCGGCGGTCGGCACGGGCCGCTGGATGGTATCCGTGCCGACCGGCGGCGAGGGTGTGGCTGGCCGCCTACCGCGTGTTCAGCGCCACGCCGCGCGGCAGCGTGAACGTCGGGTAACTGCGCGGGTTGCTGGGCTTCTCGCGCACGCTCGTGGCGAGGCGGTAGATCGCCGCGGCCTGGCCCTTGGGCGCCTTGACCGTGATCCGGAACGTGCCGTCCGAGCGCGGCTTGAAGCGCGCGACGAGCACGACCTTGTGGCACGAGACGCGGCGCACGACGCGGACGGTCGAGATCGGCGTCGTCAGCGGCCGCACGACGCGCCCGGCGATCGTCACCTTGCCGGCCTTCGACGTGAGGCTGGAGACGATCAGCCGCCGCTGCAGCTTGAGCGGCAGCGAGAGCTCCTTGCCGATCTCGGCCCGGTAGCGCACGCTGTTGGCGCGCTTGTGGGAGGCGAAGTACGCCCGCGCCGGCATCGGCGCGGTGGTCTCGAAGGACCCGTCCTTGGCGACCTTGGCGTGCGCGACGACCTGGCCGGTGGCGCGCAGCCGGATCGCGACGCGCTTGCCGACGTAGTCGCGGTTGGCGGCACCCAGCAGCTTGACGTGGCCGCCCTGCTTGAGGACGTCGACCAGGACGAGCTTGCGGTCGCTGCAGGCCAGGAGCTGGTCGGCGACGCTCTGGCCCGCGACGCCGGCGTCCGGCGTCGTCGTCTTGGCCGGCGTTGTCGCGGGCGCGGGGGCGGGCGGCGCGCACGTGCCGTCGGCGGCGGAGACCTTGGCCTCGCCGAAGACCGCGTCGAGCACCGGCTGGCCGACGAGCGAGATCGACGCGTGCAGCGCACGCTGGGTCAGCGAGCTCGCGTCGCGCGTCTGCTCGTTGGGGACGAGCCGGACGCTGAGCAGCGACGACGGCGGCAGCGGGATCGCCGGCAGCGCGGCCAGCGCGGGCTTGAGCGCCGTCAGGACCTGCAGCAGCGCCGCGCCGACGATCGGCGTCTTGGTGAGGGCGTCGACCGCGGTGACCTTCGTGAGATCGAGCTGGGAGAGCGAGATGCTCTGGCCGTTGAGCAGCGGCAGGACCTGGTTGACGATCCCGTCGACGCCGACGTCGGTGCCGAGGATCTTGACGCCCGCGACGTTGCTGGCGCCCGCCAGCGAGGGCGCGCCCGCGGCGCAGCCGACGTTCGCGCTGGCGCTCAGCACGTCGGCTGACAGCAGCGCCGGGAACGACGCCGGCAGCAGCGCGCGCACGGCGCCGCGGACGTCGAGCGTGATGCCGGCGATCGTCGGCAGCGGCAGCCCGGGCAGCGACGGCAGCGGGTTGGCCAGCGTGATCGGCGCCAGCGCGTCGATCGCCTGGTTGACCGGCGCCAGCGCCTGGTTGACCAGATCGGACGTGGGCAGGACGGCGAGGTTGGCGATCGCGCCCTTGGCCGCGCCCTGGGCGGCGCCCGCGTCGAAGTCGGTCCGCGCGGTGAGCACGGAGGCGGTCAGCAGCGGGGTGCTCAGCGACGGCACGGCCTGGCCGGTGGCGCAGTCGCCGCTGCGGCCCTGGGTGACCGGCTCGATCGTCTGGGTCCCCGCGATCGTCGCCCGCAGCGGGGAGGCCTCGCAGTGGAACGTCGGCGCCGCCTGGGCGCCCGCGGCGCCGCCGGTCAGCGCGGCGGCGCCCGCGGCGA
>JAOPZD010000617.1 GCA_025964295.1 Conexibacter sp. | reverse complement strand
GCAGCGCGGCGACCGTGAGGATCGCGCCGCCGACCGGCAGGGCCAGGCCGCCGGCCACCGCGACGACGCCGTTGGCGCCGATGATCACGCCGGGCGTGGCGAGGCCGTGGATGAGCAGGATCAGCGTCATCGCGGCGAACGCGCCGCCGGCCACGACCGCGCGCGTCTCGCGCCGGCGGAAGCCCGCGACCATCAGCGCGAGGCTCGACAGCGCGGCGAGCGTGGAGCCGATCGCCATGATGAAGAGGTGCTGGACGGCGGTGACCGGCGCCTTGTCCTCGCTGACCAGGAAGTGCATCGCGGCAGCCGGGACCGCGGCGCTCGCGGCGATGAGCGTCAGGTTGGAGCCGAGGCGGCTGCGGAGCAGACGGTCCACCCCCGTGGGTGTCGGCTGGTGTCGCGCGCACTTGAGCGGCGCGGGCGGCCGCTCAGCGGGCGGCCCGGAAGCGCAGCGTGGCCGAGGCGCAGCGCTGGCCGGTGGCGATCGAGCCGTGGACGCGCAGCGTGCCGGCGATGCGATGGGTCCGCCGGCGCAGGACGCCGGCGACGGTGATCCGCCGCGCGGGCTCCCCGGCGGTGAAGGCGAAGCGCCCGTCGGTCCCGATGCGCGCGCGCACGGTCTCGCGGACGACGAGCGGGCCGACGTCGCCGAACGTGGCGCACGGGTAGCGCGTGACGCCCGCGCGGACGGCGACGACCGTGCGGCCGCGCACGTCGAGGACGACGCGCCGGTGTTCGGTGGTCTGGCCCGCGTAGGGCACGGCGTCGGCGAGCACTGGCGTGGAGGGTGCCAGACCGCCTGGACCGGCGGTCGGAAAGCCACCGACAGCAGGAGGAAATCGCGTGACGGCGCGCCGCTCGGCGTCTACGGTCCGCGATGCCATGGACCGTGACCGCGAAGAGCCCCACGTCCTGCGGATCATCGACGGCGACGAGCGATCGCTCGCGCGCCGGGTCGACCTGGCGCTCTCGGGGCTGCCGGACGGGTCGCGCGTCGACCACTTCACCTACTGGTACACCGGCCGGCCGCCGCTGCACGAGGCCACCGTCTCACCGCCCGTCGAGGGCGGGGCCCAGCAGTAGCGCCGGCGCGCCTCAGCCGCCCTGCGCCGGCGCCAGCTGCTGGACGTGGGCCAGAAGCCCCGTCAGTCGTGGCACCCCGAAGCCCGTCACGTAGTCATAGCCCTTGACGGCGGGGTTGAGCCCGTTGGTCCCCGTCGTGATGTCGTGGAACGACTCCGCGTAGGCGGTGGGGTCCTTGGCGATCTCGTAGATGAGCTCGTTGGCGAAGCCGTAGGAGGAGCCGGCCGGCGCGGTGCCGGCGATCCGCGCCCACATGCCCGCCCACAGCGGCGAGGAGAGGCTGGTGCCGCCGCCGGTCGACGCCTGCCCGCCGGAGACGATCGTGTAGCCGTTGGAGAGCACGTCGCCGGAGATCGCGCCGACGTCCGGGACGCCGCGGCACAGCTGCCCGGTGTTCGTCGGCGCGCCGGTCTGGTCGACCACGCACGCCCGGTCCAGCCCGCTGACGCCGTGCTGGTAGTCCGGCGCGGTCTCGAACGGCGAGGCGTTGCCGCCCGAGTGCGTCCACGCGTACTCCAGCGCGCGGCCCGCGGGCTGGGCGCCGTCGCTGTAGAGCACGGTCCCGCCGACGCCGGTGGCAAACGGGTTGTTCGCCGGGTCCTCGGTGAGCGGCACGACCTGGGTGAGGACGCCGTTGCCCGCGCCCAGCGCCGGCAGGTACAGCGCGCCGCACGAGGAGCCGGCGTCGCCGGAGGAGGCGAAGAACGTGCGGCCCTCGATGACCGCCTGCTGGAGGACCTTGGTCTGCGCGGGCTCGGAGGAGTTCGACAGCCCCTGGGTCACGGGCAGCGCGCTGCCCGTCGTGTTCTCGTTGCCGTTGAGCGGGAAGAGCGCGTCGCTGTTGAGCGCGTCGTTGAGCGGCGTGACCTCGCACTCGCCCAGCGAGGCGTTCATGATCGGCGGGCCGGCCGGGTCGTTGGCCCAGGCCGCCGAGGACGCGACGAGCTGGGTGTCCTGCAGCGTCGGCGAGAAGTACAGGACCTCGCGCGAGATCCCCGGCGCCATCCCGTGGATGGCCTGCATGTCGATGTTCCACTCCGGGTTGCCCGCGGTGTCGGAGAAGTCGCCGCCGGCCGGCGTGCGCACGACGTCGACCGGCACGCGCGGGAGCTTGTGCTGGTCGTCGAAGGCGTGCAGGTCGTCGATGACCGAGTCGGTCGCGCCGTTGCCGAGGATCGCCACCGAGACGCCCGCGCCGGTGTGCTGCGCGGGCTGCTCGTAGATCGACCAGAGGTCCTCCGGGCTGCGGTTGCCGGTGTCCGGGACGCCGGCCGCGGCCGGCGCGGCGCCGGCCTCCGAACGCATGGTGTGGAAGCGCTGGAAGGTGTTGAGGCCGAGGACGTCGGCGATCGGCAGGCCGTCGGGGACCGTCGGCGCGGCGAGGTTGGCCAGGAACGTCTGGCCGGCGAAGGCGAAGCGGTCGAACGTGGTGCGCAGCAGCGCGCCGACCTGCGCGACGGTGCCCGACGCGAGCAGGTAGTCGCCCGCGCCCGCGGCGTAGTCCACCGACAACCCGCCGCCGGTCAGCCAGGCGCGCGTCGCGTCGACGGTCGCGGCCGGCACGCCGAAGCGCGCCCGGAACTGCGACGGCGACAGGAAGCGGTGGTAGTCCGGGCTGGAGCGGTCGAACAGCCGCGCCAGCAGCGCCTGCTCGCCCGCGGCGTCGGGCCGCGCGAGCGAGACGCCGATCGTCAGCCGCGACGCCGCCGGCGCCGCGCCCAGCCGCGTCGCGCGGTCCAGGCGACTCAGCGCGTTCTGGCGCAGGACGCGCGCGGAGGCCGCGCCGGGCAGGGTCAGCGCGGCGGCGAGGACCGCGAGGACGAAGGCGAGCGGGACGGTGCGCGGGCGCAGGGTCATGGGTCCTGCAACGCAGCCGCGCCGCAGAACCTGCGGCGATCACGGCGGCGCGCCGCCGCGCCCTAGTGCGCCAGCGCCCAGTCCTCGACGATCCGGCGCTGGACGTCGGTCAGCGCCGGCGCCTCGCCGCGCTCCAGCGCGGCGGCGGCCTGGGCGACCGTCAGCCCCGTGCCGGTCAGCACGGAGCCGACCAGCGGCGGCACCTCGGCGCCGCAGACGCCGGAGACGCAGGCCGGGTCGGGCTCAGTCGACGGGCTGTCCATTGGCGGTCAGCGTGACGGGGATGTTGCCGCGGGTGGCGTTGGAGTACGGGCACACCTGGTGGGCGGCCTTGACGAGCTCGACGGCCTGCTCGCCGTCGACGGAGGGCAGCGTGACGTCGAGCTGCACCGACAGCTCGAAGCCGCGCGCCTCGTTGGGGTGCAGCGACACCTTGGAGTCGATCACCGCGTCGCCGGCCTCGACCTTCGCGCGCCGCGCGACCGCGCCGAGCGCGCCCTCGAAGCACGCCGCGTAGCCGACCGCGAAGAGCTGCTCGGGGTTCGTGCCGCCGCCCTGGCCGCCCATCTCGACGGGGAGCCGCAGGTCGACCTCGAGCGCGTCGTCGGTCGTCTTGCCGTGCCCCTTGTCGCGCCCGCCGGTGACCCGGGCCTCTGCCGTGTAGAGCGTCTTCGCCATGGTTCGACCATAGCGGCGCCCGCGCGGCGCCTAGGACTTGGACTTCGTGATGAAGCTGATCTGCCCGCCGCGCTCGAGGATCGCGTAGCGCACCTCGGCCAGCGACCCGATCTGCTGCTGGCGCGCCTCGGCGGCCAGCTCGTCGTCGGTGATCCGCTGGCGGCGCAGCGCGCGCTCCTGGACCGCGCCGTCGGCGATCAACACGATGGGGTCGCCCTCCAGCAGGGGCCGCAGCCGCCGGAAGCGGAAGCTCACGTAGGCCGTGGCGACGGTCAGCACCGACAGCGTGGCGATGACGACCGTCGCGCCGGTCAGCGACTGGTCGCTCTGCGTGACGCCCTGCTGGACGAGGTCGCCGACGACGATCAGCAGGATGAAGTCGGCGGGCGCCATCTGGCCGAGCTCGCGGCGGCCGACCGCGCGCGTGACGATCAGGATCAGGACGTAGACGAAGGCGGCGCGGAGGACGAGATCCATGGCTCAGGGCAACACGGTGATCTTGCGGCTGACGCGCGCGACCGGCGCGGCCTCGTCGTCGAGCTCGAGCGAGAAGTCGCGCCGGCCCGGCTCGGTCGGGTCGATCTGGAACTGCACCCAGATCGACCACTTCTCGCCGGCGCCGAAGGCGGGGTAGGACATCACGACCTTGCCGTCGCGCGAGCTCTCGCTCATCGGGCCCGGCTCGACCGAGTTGACCTGCATCCCCTCGGTCCAGCCGCGCCCGAAGACGAGCCGCGGGTGCTGGATCGCGCGCCGGGCGACGATCTCGATCCGCGCCTGGAAGAACAGGCCGCCGCGCACGACGGCCGGCGAGCCCAGCGAGAGCGTCGCCGCCGGGCCCTCGGCGTGGACGGTCGTCCCGCGCTGGCCGACGAGGCCCGCGAGCGCGAGCACGACGACCGCCGTCAGCACCGTCATCGCGGCGCGCCGGCCCCACAGCCCGCGCGTGAGCGCGCGCGACTCGGGCTTCTCGGCTTCCTCGCGGAACAGGTCGGTCATGGCGCCACCGGCGGTGTTCGCCGCGCGCCGCGCCGGACCT
>JAOPZD010000600.1 GCA_025964295.1 Conexibacter sp. | reverse complement strand
GGCCGGATGGTCATCGCGAGCGGTCTCCTCGCGATCGTCGTCGGAGGGGCGTTCGCGGTCGTGCTGCTCACGATCACCGACCTGCGGGGGACGACCGACCTGCGGCGTCAGACCCGCGAGGAGCTCGTCGCGGCCGACACGCTCGAGAAGCACGTGATCGACCTCGAGACGGGGCTGCGCGGGTTCATCATCACGCGCGACGAGAGCTTCCTCGAGCCCGCCGACGACGCGCGCGCCGCCCTCCCGGGCAGCGCACGGGCGCTCGCGCGGCTGGCGGCCGACGAGCCCGTCCAGCTCGCCCGCGTCCGCCGGATCGTCCGGGCCCTGGACGCCTACGTCCGGCAGTACGCGCTGCCGCTCGTCGACGCCGTGCGCCGCAACGACCCCAGCGTGCGCAGCGTGCGGCGCACGCTGACGGCCAAGCAGCGCGTCGACGCGCTGCGCGAGGGCCTCAACAGCTTCCGCGAGGCCGAGCGGGTCCGGCTCGGCGCGCGCGACGCCGACGTCGACCAGGCCGCGCGCCGCGCCACCGCCGCGGCAGTTGTCGGCGTCGCCGGGTCGATCGTCCTGATCATCCTCTTCTCGGGCTACCTGACGCGCGTCATCGTCCGGCCGCTGCGCCGGGCGGCCTGGATGGCCAACCGGCTCGCGGGCGGGGAGCTGAGCGCGCGGATGCGCGAGACCGACGTCGCGGAGATCGGCGCGCTCGAGCGCTCCTTCAACGTGATGGCCGGCTCGCTGGAGGCCAGCCGGGACAAGCTGGCGTCGCTGCTGGCCGAGCAGGCGGCCCTGCGGCGGGTCGCCACGCTGGTCGCGCGCGGCGCAGCGCCGGCGGAGGTGTTCGCCGTGACCGCCACGGAGGTCTGCCGACTGCTGGAGACCAACGCCACGGCGCTGTGCCGCTATGAGCCCGACGCGACGGCCACCGTGCTCGCGGTGCAGACCGACGCCGACCTCGGCATCGACGTCGGCGCGCGCATCACGCTCGAGGGCGAGAACGCCATGGGCGCCGTGCTGCGCACGGGGCGGCCGGCCCGGCAGGAAAGCTTCGAGCACCTCACCGGCACGGTCGCCGACATCGCCCGCAAGGGCCGCATGGGCACGTCGGTCGGCGCGCCGATCGTGGTCGAGGGGCGCCTCTGGGGCGTCGTGGTGGTGTCCTCGCGCGGCCGTGCGCTCCCGCCGGACACCGAGCAGCGCCTGGGCGACTTCTGCGAGCTCATCGCCACGGCGATCGCCAACGCCGACGGCCGCGCCCAGCTCGTCGCGTCGCGGGCCCGGCTGCTCACGGCCGGCGACGACGCGCGCCGGCGCGTCGTGGGCGACCTGCACGACGGGGCCCAGCAGCGCCTCGTGCACACGATCATCACGCTCAAGCTCGCGCAGGGCGCCGCCCACGACGACGGCGAGTCGGCCGAGGCCCTCGTCGGCGAGGCGCTCGACCAGGCCGAGCAGGCCAACGCCGAGCTGCGCGAGCTGGCGCACGGCATCCTGCCCGCGGTCCTCGCCCGCGGCGGGCTGCGGGCCGGCGTCGACGCGCTCGTCTCGCGCATGCGCATGCCCGTCGACGTGGCCGTGGCCGGCGAGCGCCTCCCGCCCGAGATCGAGGCCAGCGCGTACTTCGTCGTCGCCGAGGCGCTCACGAACGTCGTCAAGCACTCCCGCGCCCGGACCGCCGAGGTCAAGGCGTGGGTCGACGACGGCCTGCTGCATCTCGACGTGCGCGACGACGGCGTCGGCGGCGCCCGCCCCGACGGCACCGGGCTGCTTGGACTCCACGACCGCGTCGCCGCGCTCGGCGGGCGGCTGGAGGTCGAGAGCCCCGCGGGCGGAGGCACTCGGGTCGCCGCGACGCTGCCGCTCTGAGCGGGCGTGGCGACCTCGGACCGCAGAGCGATCCTGCACGATCGTCGCGGTTGACCGTCGGGATCTGACCCGGATACGGTGCGATGGCGGCCAGGGACGTCGCAACGACGCTCGGAGCGGACCATGGAGTCGAGGACCACATGATCGGGTGGCGACCGGTCATCTGCACGGTGGTGGCGGCGCTGCTGGTGGCCGTCGCCGTGCTCGACGTGGTCGCGTCCCAGCGCACGGCGACGACGGATGCCCTGTGCGACAAGGCGCACGCCGTGCTGGACGCCGGGTTCCCGACCGCGGCGCGGTCGTCCTACGCGGCGATCGTCAAGCAGCACCCCGGCGCGCGCTGCGCCACGGACGGGGTGCTGGCCTCCGCCGACGACGAGTGCGCGCACCTGCAGCGGATCGGCCAGGCCGATCCGGCGCAGGCCCGCAAGCTGCTCCTGGCCCTCGCGGGCACGGCGCCCCGGCTCCCGCCGGAGGCCTGCGTCTGGGGCGCGCTCGCCGACATCGCCCCGGCCAAGCCGAAGGCGGCGTGACCATGCCCGCCGCCGGCGTTGACGTGCCGAAGGTCGTGGGTGACGTGCTCGACGCGGTCGTGGGAGCGGTCGGCGACCTCGCCGTTCGCGACTGGATCCTCGTCGCGCTGGCGGTCGGGCTCCTGGTCTGGGTCTGGGTCAGGGCCGCGGCGGTGGCACGCCAGGGGACGATCGAGATCGGCGCCATCGCGACCGACGGCCTCACGCTCAAGCCGTCGGCCGTCAGGTCGGCGCTGACCGAGGCGCTCGGCGACCGTGGCTGGCTCCCCGCCAGCGGCGTGCCGTCGGGCGCGCCGACGGCCGACAAGCTCGCCGCGGTCGTGTCCGCCATGCCCGGGACCGAGGTCAAGCTGCTCGGCGCGCTGATCAGCGCGATCCCGACCCCGCCGCGATCGACGACGTTCAAGGTCTCGGCGGTGATCGCCGACAGCGACCCGGCGAGCGGTCCCTGCAGCGTCGCCTACGAGCTGTCCTGCCTCGGGCCGGTCCCCGGCGTCCGGCTCGGGCAGCAGAGCGCCGCGACCTGGAGCGAGGCGATCAAGCTCACCGCCAAGGAGATCTACCGCAACGTCCAGGAGCTGGCGCCCGGGATCTACCCCGACTGGGCGTTCTGGCGCACGACGGACGCGCTGACCTCGTATCGCCAAGGCCTGGACATCGAGAACGACGTCCCCGGCAGCGCCCTCGGCCAGGTGGCGACGACCGACGCGCAGCGGTTGGCCTTCGCCTACGCCAAGTACGAGCGGGCGCGGGCGCAGGATCCCGGCAACATGCTCGCCCAGCTCGGCGTCGCGACCACGCTGGAGCGGCTCCGCGGCGAGACGGTGAGCGGCCGCCCCGGCCCGATCGCGCGGATCGATGCGCTCGAGATCTACACCGGCGTGCGCGTCCGGCATCCGGCGATCTTCGAGGCCGGGTTCCGCGCGAGCATCCTGCTGAGCGCCGAGGCGACCGAGGTGGTCGCGGCGGGCGCGAGCACGTCCCCCCGGCTCGACCAGGTCCTCAGCGACCTCGACGAGCTGCACGCCGACGAGCGCATGCTCGGCGACCGGCTCCGGGCCGGCTGGCAGGCCGTCGTCGACGGCCTGCGCCCGGTGCTGCAGTTCCCGGTCCCGCCCCGCCTGGATCGGCGCGTGCAGCGCGTCGCGGGCCGCGAGGCGCTCATGGCGCGCCGCCGGGTGCGGCCCCATTGGAGCGTCGTGTACGAGCATCGCTTCCGCCATCGGTTCGAGCCCGCCGGCCCCGAGCGCCGCCAGCTGCGCCATGCGCTGCTGATCTCGCAGATGTGCCTGCGGGCGCGGACCGAGGCGGGCAAGACGGGCGCCGCCCGCCGGTGGCTGAAGATCCGGCTGAAGGTCATCCGCGGCTGGCTCTTCTGCCGCCACCTCTTCTGCCGCGCGCGGCTGATCGGCTGGCAGGCCCACTACAACGCGGCGTGCTTCTACGCGCTGCTGAGCGACATCGACGACAAGGGCGCCGCTCGTCTCCGGCGCGCGGCGCTCAAGGAGCTGCGGATCGCGATCGCCCAGGCGGGCAGCGACCTGCCGCGGGCCTACGTCGAGCAGGACACCGACCTCGGGGCGCTGCGCCACCACGCGCGACCCGCGTTCGACAAGCTCCTCGCCGTCTGACGGGACCCACCGTCACACGGCGAGACATAACCAAACGGCTTGCTCATAACCGATTGGTTGTGTATGGTCGCCGCCGTGAGCACCGCCCTTCCCGTGCTGAGTCCGCGCGAGCGCCGCAGCGGTGGCTGCTGCGTCGCGCCCGTCGCGCCGGATCTCGGCGCCGAGCAGGCCGTCGCGCTCGCCGCGACGGTCAAGGCGCTGGCCGACCCGACGCGGCTGCGGATCGTCGACACGCTGCGCAAGGCCGCGCCGGAGGCGGTCTGCCAGTGCGAGCTCGTGCCGTTGTTCGACATGTCGCAGCCGGCGCTGGCCAAACACCTCAAGGTGCTCGTCAACGCCGGGGTCGTCGGGACCGAGCGGCGCGGGCTGTGGGCCTACTACTTCGTCCTCCCGGACGCGACCGAGGAGCTGATCGCATGGCTGAGCTGAACACGACCCCCGACGACGTCCGCGAGGCCGTGCGCGAGCGCTACGCCGCCGCGGCGCGTGCCGCCGCGACGGGCACGTCGTCGGGCTGCTGCGGCGGCTCGGCCTCCGGCACCGAGGTCTTCGGCGACGCGCTGTACGCCGGCGCCGAGACCAACGGGGCCACCGACGAGGCCCTGTCGGCCTCGCTGGGCTGCGGCGTGCCGACCGCGGTCGCCGACCTGCACGCCGGCGAGGTCGTCCTCGACCTCGGCTCCGGCGCGGGCGCCGACGTGCTGATCTCCGCCGGCCGCGTCGGCCCGACGGGCAAGGCCTACGGGTTGGACATGACCGACGAGATGCTCGAGCTGGCCCGCGCCAACGCCGCCCGCGCCGGGGCGACGAACGTCGAGTTCCTGAAGGGGTACATCGAGGCCGTGCCGCTGCCCGACGGCGCCGTCGACGTGGTGATCTCCAACTGCGTCATCAACCTCGCCGCCGACAAGGACGCGGTCTTCGCCGAGGCCGCGCGCATCCTGCGGCCCGGCGGGCGCCTCGCCGTCTCCGACGTCGTGGCCGACGCGGGGATGGACGACGCCACGCGCGCCGACATGGCCGCCTGGACGGGCTGCATCGCCGGGGCGCTGACGCGCGAGGAGTTCGCGCGCGGGCTGGCGGCGGCGGGCTTCGACGACGTCGAGATCACCCCGACGCACCGCGTCCACGAGCACGCCGCGTCGGCGATCGTGCGCGCCCGAAAGGCGGCGCCCGGCGCATGAGCCCGGCGCGGCCC
>JAOPZD010000462.1 GCA_025964295.1 Conexibacter sp. | reverse complement strand
CCTCCCGGGGATCCCCCTGGGACCCCTGCGTTCGCATGATGCGCGCGCTCACCCCTGAGACGCGCGCGATGTCGGGGCGACTCTATGGTCCAGCTAGTGGACCATGCAAGGTCTGGGGAGCAACGTTGTCCATTCCGGCCCTCAAACGGTGACGAACCGTCCTACCAGGGTGTGGTGGATCGAGCCCTAGGTGGGCGATCGTGCGCGGGCCGGGCTCGTTCTGGAGGACATGCGCACCCGGATCGTCCTCCTCCTCACCCTCCTCGTCGCCGTCCTGCTGCCCGCCACGGGCGCCGGCGCGGCCGACTCCCACGCGCCCAAGGGCGCTCGCCTGGACTGGCTGCCGGCCGACGAGTGGGTCATGTCGGCGTGGATGCCGTTCGACGAGGCGCGCCTGGACGCGACGCTGAGGACCGACCACGCCGAGCTGCTGACCTGGCTCGACGACCACCGGACCCTCCTGCAGCTGGCGCGCCGGCACGGCGTGGACGGCACGACGGCCGAGCTCGCCCACCGGCTCGTCGCGCCGCGCCTTGCCCACGTGCGGCCCGCGATGCGCCCGGTCCTGGAGGCCCGCGCCCGCACGATGCTGACCCAGGCCCACCTCAGCCGCCACGTCACCTTCCACGTCTTCCACACGCCCGCGATCCCGCAGGGCGCCCGCGGCGTCTTCGGCGTCTCCCCCGCGAGGTTCCGCACGCTGCGCGACCGCGCCATGACGCCGCTGACCATCGGCGCCGCCGGCGGCCGCAGCGCCGCCCACGTCCGCGGCGCGCTGTGGTCGCTGCTGGTGGCCCGCGCCGACCGCGGCGTGCGCCTGGGCGCGATGAGCCGGGCCCAGGCCGACCACCTGCTCGCCGAGCAGAAGGCGCAGCTGCCGGTCTACGTGGGGCGGGCGTTCCGGACGCCCGAGCAGCAGGTGTCGTTCCTGTGCCGCGCGCACTGAGGGGGCGCTGATGGCGTCTCGTCTGCGTCTCGTCTGTGGCGTCCGGCGCGGGTGCTGGCGGAGGTGCGAGATGTCGTGGGTTTGGCAATGACGGGCAAGGGAGGTGGCGGTGGACCGGCGGTCGTGGTGTGGACGGGCCTCAGCGGTGGCGCCGGCGGAGGGGTCGCCCATGAGCGTCGGGCGGGCCGAGACGTCGTTGCGTCGATGCCGGGATCGCCGGCAGCGGCGTGGCGGGCGACCCGGAACGGTTTCGTCGCAGCGCGGGGCGCGTTGACCGGCATATTCCACGTCAACTCGACCCGGATCGCCGGTTCGGCCCCGAACCGGCCTCCGAGCCCAGCGCCGCAGCGAACTCCGTCATCAGCGGCGGGCACAGCTCCAGCAGCGCCGCCACCGGGAGGCCGACGACGTTGAGGTAGTCGCCCTCGATCCGCTTGACCAGCACCGCGCCGCGGCCCTGGATCGCGTAGCCGCCGGCGCGGCCCTCCCACTCGCCGGTCGAGACGTACCAGTCGATCGTGCGGTCGTCGAGCTCGCGGAAGGTGACCTGCGTGATCTCGGTCGCGGCGCGCACGTCCCCGCCGCCGCGGACCAGCGCGAGGCCGCTGACGACCTCGTGGGTGCGGCCCGACAGGTGCGCCAGCGTCTCGCGCGCGGCGGCCTCGTCGGCCGGCTTGCCCCAGATCGCAAGCTCGGTCGCGACCAGCGTGTCGCAGCCCAGCACGAGCTCGTCGGCGCCGGCGGCCTGGCTGACCGCCAGCGCCTTGCGCAGCGCGTTCTCGGACGCGACGACGCGTGGCGCGCCCTCGTCCTCCTCGGCGACGTCGGACGCCCGGACCTCGAAGGCGAGGCCGAGGTCGGCGAGGATCGCGCGGCGCTGGGGCGAGCCGCTGGCGAGGACGAGACGCGTCACGAGGCGGAGCGGCCTACAGCTCCGGGAACCAGATCCCGATCTCGCGCTCGGCGGACTCGTCGGAGTCCGAGCCGTGGACGAGGTTCTGGCCGACCTCGATGGCGAAGTCGCCGCGGATCGAGCCGGTGGCGGCCTCGAGCGGGTTGGTGGCGCCGATCAGCTGGCGCGAGGCCTTGACGACGTCGTCGCCCTCGAGCACGGCGGCGACCAGCGGCGCGCTGGTGATGAAGTCGACGAGCTCGCCGAAGAACGGGCGCTCGGCGTGCTCGGCGTAGTGGGTCTCCGCCGTCTCGCGCGGGGTCTGCACGAGCTTGAGGGCGGCGATGCTGAGGCCCTTGCGCTCGAAGCGGGCGAGGATCTCGCCGGTGAGGCCACGCGAGAACGCGTCGGGCTTGACGAGGATGAGGGTCCGGGACACGGACGGGCTCCTTCTTCGGAAGAGGGGATTCGGGGTTCGGGTGCTGCGTGCGACGCGACGGGACTCTACGAGCCCGACTCGCTCGCCGCCGCCTGCTCGAGGTCGCCGGCGGCACGCCGGCGGCGCCGCCGCGGCTGCGGCGTGACGCCCGGGATCTCGGACTCGCAGTAGGGGCAGATCTTCCACGCCGGATCCAGCGGCTTCGCGCACGTGCCGCACGGGTCCTTGAGCTTGCGCAGGCAGTGCGGGCAGCGCAGGAACTCGTCCTTGACCTCGTGGTCGCAGTGCGGGCACAGCAGGTACCCGGCGCCGTGCAGCCGCGCCTCGGCGGCCTGCATCTCCAGCTCGCGCTCCCGGACGTCGTCCAGGAACTCGGGCGGCCGGACGATCATGTAGACGATCGTGCCGACGAACGGGAACAGCGCGGCCGCGGTGGCGCAGCCGATGAGCATCGGGTCCTCGATGCGCCGTCGCGCGTCGGCGAACGTGTAGTAGATCAGCGCGACGTAGATGACGACGAGGAAGAGGACGAGCAGCTTGACGGCCGTGTTGAGGCCGGAGCTGTCGATCCCGAAGACCGCTTCGATCGGCATGTGCTCAAGAATCCTAGGGGGTGGCGGGATGCAGGGGCTCTGCTCCCGTATAGGTGTTCGTACCCGCTCGCGCGGGTCCTGCCCCTCCGCGGACTAGAGGAACAGCCGCCCAAAGCCGTACCCGATGCCGAAGAAGATCAAGATCACCAGCGCCACGGACACGGCGACGATCGCGATCATGACCCCGACGCGGGGGCCGTCTTCCTCCTCCATCAGAGCGTGCTCCGGGCCGCGCCGGCGGGGCGCAGCAGGTCGGCGATGAGGTAGATCGAGCCGGTCGCGAGGGCCACGCCGTCGGGGCCGGCCAGCGTCCGGGCGCGCTCCAGCGCGGCGCGGGCCTCGCCCACGATCTCCACCGTCTGGGTGTAGCCGAGCTGGTGGCAGAGCGACGCCAGCGTGGCCGGCGGCAGCGCGCGCGGGGTCTGCGCGCGGGTCGTGACGACCGCGTCGCAGAGCGGCAGCAGGGTGCGCAGCATCTCGGTGGCGTCCTTGTCGTCGAGGACCGCGAGGCAGGCGACGAGGCGGCGACCGGCGACGAACTCCGGCACGGCCTCGGCCAGCGCGGTGAGGCCGCCGGGGTTGTGGGCGCCGTCGAGGACGACGGTGGCGCGGCCGTCGCGCTCGGCGACGACCTCGAAG
>JAOPZD010000541.1 GCA_025964295.1 Conexibacter sp. | reverse complement strand
GGCTCGAGCATCGCGAAGGGCGCGAGCAGCCGGGCGCGCGGATCGTCGCCGGCCCGGTCCATCGCGGCCGCCAGCGCCGCGCGCGCCGGCTCGTCGCGCCGCTCGAGCACCGCCACGACGAGGTCGTCCTTCGTCGCGAAGTGCCGGTAGAGGGTCATCTTGCCCACCGCGGCCTCCGCGGCGATCCGGTCGACGCCGACCGCCCGGATCCCCTCGCGGCCGAAGAGCCGCGACGCCGTCGCCAGCACGCGCTCGCGCGCCGCGCTCACCGCGTGAACACCAACTTGGTGTAGTCCTCCAGCAACGCGTCGGCGGCGTCGTCGAAGGCGACGACCCGGGTCGTGACCGGCGCGACGTCGAGCGTCCCGCCGGCCAGCAGGTCCAGCACGGCCGGCGCGTCGTGGCGGGCGTGGATCCGGCCGGTGACGAACGTCGAGCCCATCACGTACATGGGCAGCAGCGGGAACGGCGGCACGGTCGACGGGTCGAAGTGGATCGCGGTGCTCGTGCAGATGCCGTCGCGGTCCAGGCTGCCGAGCGCGAGCGCGAGCCCCTCGCGCGTGCCGGCGGCGTCGACGGTGATCGGGAAGCGCCGGTCGGCCTGGTCGGGCACCTCGTCGAGCGTGCGCGCGCCGTAGCCCTCGGCGATCGCGCGGCGGCCCGGGTCCGGATCGACGTACAGCACGTCCTCGGCGCCCAGCGCCCGCGCGTGGGCCACGGCGTACAGCCCGATCGACCCCGACAGCCCGCCACCGCAGACCAGCACCGGGGCGCCGGGCCGGGCGCGGAGGTGCGGCGCCACCGCCCGGTAGGCGTCGGTGATGTTGTCCGACGCCGACGCCGCGAGCTCGGGCGCCAGCCCGTCCGGCAGCGCGACGAGCATCGCGTCGGCGAACGGCACGTGCACCGCATCGGACAGGAAGCCGCCCCAGCGCGTCGCCTCCGCGCCGAAGCCGAACCCATAGGTCTGGCCCAGCGGGACGCTCTCGCAGTTCCCTGTCCGCCCCGCGCGGCACGCCCCGCACGTCCCGCAGCTGATCTGGAACGGGACGAGCACGCGATCGCCCGGCTTCACCGTCCTCACCCCGTCGCCCACCTCGAGCACGTCGGCGACGCCCTCGTGGCCGATCCCGAACGGCGCCGGGAACGGCGAGACGCCGGCGACGATCATCGCGTCGAGGTCGCACGTGGCGACCGCGACGTGGCGCACGATCGCCTCGCCGTCGCCCGCGATCCGCGGCTCGGCGGCGTCGCGCCACTCGAGCTGGCGGGGCCCTGCGTAGGTCAGCGAGCGCATGGCCGGCGACGATACCGGTCGGTATCGCCGATGGCCAGCCGGGACCCCGCGAAGAACGAATTCGGACGAACCGCGCGACTATTCGATCGCCGGACCCGTTCTGTGTTCACCCCTGCTCCCCGCGACCACGAGGTGGACGATGGACGTCATCGCGCTGCGCCGAGCGCTCGTCGGCATGCCTGCACCCCGCGACCCGGTCGCGGCCCGTGCGGCACCGGCATCCTGCACCGCCAAGGGCACCACGCCCGCACGCCCGACCACGCACGGCATCCGCCCGGAGATCCAGGCGCTGCGCGCGCTGGCCGTCTCATTGGTGGTCGCCTGGCACCTTTGGCCCGACGCCGTCCCCGGCGGCTTCGTGGGCGTCGACGTGTTCTTCGCGATCTCCGGCTATCTCATCACCACGCTGCTGCTGCGCGAGGTCGAGGCGACCGGCCGGATCTCGCTGCGCGACTTCTGGGCGCGGCGCGCACGCCGCATCCTGCCCGCCGCGCTGACGGCCATCGGCGCCTGCGCCGCCGCCACGGCGCTGCTGGTCCCGGTCACCGACTGGCAGCACTTCTTCGGCGACTTCCGGGCCAGCACGCTCTACGTCCAGAACTGGCACCTGGCCGCCACGGCGGTCGACTACTTCCACGCCGGCGACGGCCCGTCGCCCGTTCAGCACTTCTGGTCACTCGCGGTCGAGGAGCAGTTCTACCTCGTCTGGCCGGTGGTCGTCCTGGCCGTCGTGGCGATCACCAAGCGGCGCCTCGCGCTGGCCGTCGTCCTCGGCGCGATCACGCTCAGCAGCCTCGTCTACTCGATCGCCCACACCGCCGCCAACCCGGCCGACGCGTACTTCGCGACGACGACGCGCGGCTGGGAGCTGGGCGCCGGCGCGCTGCTGGCGCTGCTGCCCCAGCGCGAGCGCTCGCCCGCCGCGGCCCGCGCCGCGCTGTCGTGGATCGGCCTCGCTGCGATCCTCGTCGCGGCCTTCGCGTACTCCACCGCCACCGCCTTCCCCGGCATCGCCGCCGCGCTGCCCGTCCTCGGCGCCGTCGCGGTGATCCGCGCGGGCGCCCCGGCCGGCCGCAGCGCGCCCACGCGCCTGCTCTCGCTGCGCCCGCTCCAGCGCCTCGGCGACGTCTCCTACGCCGTCTACCTCTGGCACTGGCCGCTGATCGTCCTGGCGCCCTACGCGCTGGGGCACGAACTCGACACCCCGACCCGGATCGCCATCGTCATGCTCACCCTCCTGCTCTCGCTCCTGTCCAAGACGACCATCGAAGACCCCATGCGCCGCAGCCGCCTGCTGACCGCCCACGGCGGGCGCCTGACGTTCGCCGCCGCGGCCGCCGCCAGCCTCGCCGTCCTCGCGCTGGCCACCGCCGGGACCGACCACGTCCAGGCCAAGATCCACCAGGACGCGCAGGTCACCCGGCGCACACTGGCCGACAAGCCGAAGTGCTTCGGCGCGGCGGCGCGCGACCCGCGGCGCTCGTGCGTCAACCCCAAGCTGACGCGCACGGTCGTGCCCACGCCCGTCCAGGCGCCCAAGATGGACAACGCGCCGTGCGAGGTCGTCGAGTCGACCGGGCGCGTCCGCGTCTGCGCGTTCGGCGCGGCGCCCGGCCCCGGCGTCCGCAACGTCGCGCTGATCGGCGACAGCCACGCGTCGCACTGGCGCTCGGCGATGGCCGCGCTGGTCAAGGACAAGGGCTGGCACGCGGTGTCGATCACCCACACGAGCTGCCCGTACTCGGCGGCGACGGCGGTGATCCCGGAGCCCGGGCGCACCCAGTGCGTCGAGTGGAAGCAGCAGGTCCGCAAGTGGCTCGGCGCCCACCCGGAGATCGACACGGTGTTCTTCGGCGCCCACACCGGCGGCGACGTCGTCCAGATCAAGGGTCGCAGCCCCTGGCAGGCGCAGGTCAACGGCTACACCAACGCGTGGAAGGCG
>JAOPZD010000521.1 GCA_025964295.1 Conexibacter sp. | reverse complement strand
GACGCCGTCGCGGTCCTGCAGCCGACGCTGCGCGCGGTCTTCGCGCGCTGACCCGCGGCGGTGCGGCCGGCCCCGCGTGCCTACACGCCGACGATGAGCCGGTAGTCCTGGCCCGTCATGAGGATCGGCGAGCCCACCATCTGGGTCAGGCGCGAGTAGGTGCGCTCGCCGATGTGGTCGGCCAGCGCGTCCGGGTTGAGGTCCTGGCCGTAGGGCGTGTCGGAGGTGAACACGATCGCCTTGTTGTGCTCGTAGCGGCGGTTGACGATCGTGTAGAGCTGCTCGAGGACCCAGTCGTTGGGGCGCGGGACGGCGACGTCCTCGAGGTGCAGCAGCTCGACGTGGGTGACCGCGTCGATGATCTGGCGGGTCGTCGGCTGGGCGTCGGGCTTGTAGGAGTCGCGCAGCTCGTTGAGCAGGTCGGTGGTGTTGCGGGTCAGCACCGACAGGCCGGCCGACCGCGCCTCCTGCGCGATGTAGTAGGCCAGCGTCGTCTTGCCCGTGCCCTTGTTGCCCAGCAGCCACAGGCCGCGGCCCTGGCGGACGTTGTCCTCCACCTTGGCGGCGTAGCGGCGGACGTGGGTGGCGGCGGTGCCGTGGCGCTCGGCGATCCCCGACAGCGGCAGCGCCGACCAGTCCAGGCCCTGGAAGCGCGGCGGCGCGTAGCGGCCGACCGCGGCCTCCATGTCGCCGTGCAGCCGCCGGCGCAGCCGCTCCTCGCGGCACGTGCAGGGGTGGGCCTGGCGGGTCACCTCGTCGAAGAGGAAGCCGTTGGCGTCGCAGCCGTGAGGGCAGTCGAAGTCAGGATCGAGCATGGGGCGTGGCGTACGTCGCGGTCTTCTCGGGGATCCGGCTGGCGAGCAGCGGCTCGCCGGCCGCGCAGGTTAGGCGGTGGAACGTCTCGGTCGACAGCGCCTGCTCGAGCTCTCCCAGCGGCCAGCCGGTGCTGACCACGACGGTGGCGCGGCAGTGCTCGTAGCGGCCGATGGCGATCAGCTCCAGCTGCTCGGAGAGCCAGTCGCGCTGCCACTGGGCGGCGCGCGTGAGGACCTGCTGGTCGAGGCCGACGAGGACGAGCAGGTCGCAGCGGCGCAGGGCGTCGAGGCGGTCGCGGTAGCCGCCGAAGCGCGAGAGGTGCACGAGCGAGCGGTACAGCGACGACAGCGAGTACAGCGCGACGCCGTGGCCCGCGTTGTAGGCCGCGCGGGCGATCGCGGCGGCCGACGAGCCGGCCGCGGTCTGGGCGACCTTCTGGACCTCCATGAGGCTGAGCTCGCCGCCGGCGCGGGAGCCGCGCTCGGCGCGCGTCGTGGTCGCGACCGCGTCCTGGTCCAGCGCGCGGCCGGCGCGCGCGGCGGCCTGGGCGAACTCCTCCGGCGTGCGCGGCGGGCGCTCGCTGTCGTCGAGCTCGGCGGCCGCGGCCGCGCTCTGGCGGTCCCACCCGGCGACGGTCATCCACAGGCCGCGGCCCGCGCGCAGCTGGGCGCCGACGTCGGTCGTCCAGCGGTGGATGACCGGCGTCAGCGCCGGATGGAGCTCGGGGTGCAGCGACGACGCGAGGCCGAAGTTGAGGATCTCGGTCGTGACGCGGCCGCCGAGGCGCCGGTCGCGGTGGCGCTGGATCCGCAGCGGCCGGCAGCGGCAGGGACGGCTTTCGCGCGTGGCGGGATCGACGATCCAGCCCGACCCGTCGCAGTGCTCGCCGGGGTCCATCGTGCCCTTGCGGCGCCGCTGGGGGTGGAAGTCGCAGACCTCCTCGGCATCGGTCCCGGCCGGGCCGGAGGATCCGTGCGGCGCGGCGGGGCGTAGGAAGACGAACCGCGCCGCGTCGGGCGTCGGCGGCTTCTCCGGGGCGGTCGTGGCGGCGGCCGTGCGCCGGCCCGCGGGCGTGATCAGCACCCGCGCCGGATCGGCCGCGATCGCCCGGACCAGCCCGCGCTGGTGCAGCCGGTCGACGACGACGGCCACGACGCGCTCGTCCAGCTGCGCCGCCTCGGCCACGCCGGGCAGCGGCAGCTCGCGCACGCCGAGCCCCAGCCCGAGCCCCTCGACGTCCAGGCCGGCGACCTTGGTCAGCACCCAGTCCTCGAGAGCGCGATCGTGGTGGTCGGCGGCGGGCACTGCCGACGATCGTAGAAGGGGGTGGGGTCGGGTTGGCGGGAAGTCCCGGAGTTTGCGGCTAGCGCCCGAGGGACTGGACGCTGCGACCCGCCGAGCCGTCGATGACGAGCTGCGTCAGGCGAAACGGCCGGACGCCGGCGCGCACGACGATGAACGTGCCGTCCGGCGCGATCCGCACGGGTGTCGCCTTCCCGGTCACCGACAGGATGTGCAGCCGGGTCACGGTGCGGTCGACGACGCCGTAGAGGACAGTGCGACTGGCGCTGGTCGCCGGGGAGTAGGCCCGCTGCGCCAGCGACACGTGCAGCCGGCTCAGCGGGTTGCAGACGCCCGTGCTGTGTGCGGGGAGCTCCTTGAACTGCCCCTGCTGGATCACGCCGAGCCGGCCGCCGACGACCCGCCCGACCACGAGGCAGGTCTTGCCTCCGGTGCTGCGATAGGTGCGCAGACCCCATCGCTCCTTGCCGAGGGGATCGGCGGCCGACGCCTCGGAGAGCTGGCGGTCGCTGGGCGCGATGTCGTTGCGACCGTCCGGATCCTTCAGGCCGGGGATGTCGGGCCGCACCGCGCCGCCGTCGCCGAGGAAGACCTTCGTGCCCGTGGCGACGCCTCCGACCGCGAGCGCCGAGGCGAGGGCGACCACCAGGACGCGGATGGGGCGCGACGGGGGGCGGCGCTGGGGGCGTCGCGCGCGCGCCCGCTCGTCGCCCAGCGCACGGAAGGAGTGCTCGAGCGCCTTGGCGGCGGTGTGCTCCGGCGGGATCTTGGTCACGTCAGCAGCTCCTCGGACTCGACCGGCTCCGCCTCGGCGAGCGACTTGGCGAGCTGCCGCAGTCCCCGCGAGACCCGCGCGCGGATGACCTGCGCGCTCGCTCCGCATTCTCGCGCAATGTCGTCGTACTCGCGGTGCTCGAGGACGCGGAGCTGCAGCGCCTGGCGCTGCTCGCTGGCCAGCTGGTCCATGGCCTTCTCCAGCTGCGGCCGGACGCGCTGCAGGTCGGCGAGGTCCTCGATGCGCTCGTACTCGACCTGGCCGAGCGTCGCGATCGGCACGCCGAGCCGCTCGATGCTGCGCTTCTCGACGATGCCCCGCTCGCGCCAGCGGTAGAGCTGGTGGCGCGCCACCGTCCACATCCAAGCGCGGCCCTGCTCCTCGCTCTCGCCCCGGAACGCGTCGATGTGGGCGAAGAGCTCGGCGAACGTCTCGGCCATCAGGTCGAAGGCGGTCTCCGGATCGAGCGTGCGGCGGGCGAAGAAGCGCAGCACCTGCTCGTGGTAGTCGACGTAGACGTCGGCGAAGGTGGCGGGGTCCTCGCGCGCGCTGACGAAGCCCGAAGCGGCTCGTTCGTGCCCGAGTCTGAGGAGCCGACCACGCATCCAGGCGCCATCCTCGCACACCGCTTAACGCTTTAGAAACTAGTCGAGGTCCGAGTCCGGCGAACGGTCGGCGAACACTCGCTGTCACAACTCTCGTCGTGATGCGTTTGTCACAAGGTCGCGCGTCGTCGCCCTAGTGGTCCGAATGTCGACCGACTGGAGCTTTGCGTGACGACGAAGAACGATGGCCTGCCCGTCGGGCTGGTGCTGCTGGCGTTGATCTGCGCCTTCTCCTTCGGGGCGATCGTCAAGGTCGCGCTGGCCGACAGCTACCACACGACCTGCGTCGGCCACGGGTTCGTGGAGGGCGGCAGCACGACTGACGGCAGCTTCTTCTCGCGCGTGGATGCCGGGTGCGGGTCCTCCTCGCGCTCGTGCGACATCTACAGCTACAACGTGCTGCGCGGGTCCCAGACCACGTACGGCGGCACCATGTGCAACGCGTGGTCGCGCGACTTCGGGAACTACACGGAGTGCGCCGGGTCCGCCCGCACCTCCGACCCCGGCGTCTTCGCCGACCACTTCCACTACGCCCCCAACTGGTGCCTGTGATGCGTCGCCGCCTCGGCTTCGCCCTCGCCACGGCCGTCGCCGTCGTCGCCGGCGTGGCCAGCGCCTCCGCGCTGACGGCCACCAGCGGCAGCGACACCCTGCAGGGACCCGCCGCGGTCCAGCCCGACGGGAGCGGCGCGAGCCTGCCGACGACCGTCGCCGATCCGGACGGGCGCGCCGCGTTCGCCGTCCGGGTCTATCGATCCAAGACCGGCTTGACTTGTCCCGAGGCCGGTCGAACCAAGGACGGGAACTTCGGACAGGTGGACAGCGACGGCGACTTCCGCTCCCTCGACATCCAGGCGGCCGGGTCGTGCGCCGATCTCGGCGACGCCCCGATGTCGCTGGCGGTCAACCACTACCCCGCGGAGGGCAGGATCCCGGCGCGAGCGGTGATCTTCGGCGTGGTCAACGGCCAGGTCACGAGCCTGTCGCTGCGGCTGGCGACCGGTTCGCGTCCGGTGCGGATGGACCGCAACGCGTTCATCGCGGTGACGCGCGAGGCCGTCCTGGCGGGCGCCACGCTGGAGGCCACCCTCCAGGACGGGTCGATCAAGTCCTACGCGTTGGCGCCGAGCGACGCGCCGGCCGAGGCGCCCACCACGGCGCCGGGGGATCCGGCCACGCAGTGAGCTGGGCGCCCCTCCCGGTCCTAGCCCGCGGCCGTCCGCTTGGCGGTCTCGCGCACGATGCGCTGCACCTTCGGGCGCAGCGTGTCCAGCAGCTTCTCGAGCTGCGCGCGAGCCTGCGCGTCGAGCGCGATCGGCTGCGGGTAGCCGCCGGCGGGGCCGGGGAGCGTGAGGGCGCCGCACAGCTTCTGGAGGCCGATGACCGGATCGTTGAGGTCGGCCTCGTTGTCGGGCACGAGCGCGTAGAAGTGCTCGACCGCGCCGCGGACCCGCCCTTCTTCGGCGAGTGTTACGACTCCCGCACCGAGCAGCGTTCGCACGTGGTATGCGACGGAGCCGAGGGTGTTGCCGGTAACCTCGGCGAGCCGCGTCGGGCTGATCGGCCGGCCGTAGCTGCGCATCGCGTCCACGATCTGGTCGCGCGCCGGGTGCGGGCGCAGGGTCTTGCGGCGTTGTTGCTGCTGACGCGTGCTGCTGGCCATACGGGTCAGGCTCCTGTCGTAGGGAAATGCTGAGCGAACGAGTGGACGCCATCTCCAGCCAGGCCGCGCAGATGCTGGCGGAGCTGCGCCATCCGGTGCGGCTCCCGATCCTGCTGGCGCTCGAGGAGCGCCCGCGCAGCGCGTCCGAGCTGGCCGTCGACCTCGGCGAGGCGTTCGACCGCGTCAACCACGCGATGCGCGCGCTGGCCTCCGCGGGGCTGATCGAGCTCGTGCGCCAGGAGCCCGCCGAGGCGGCGCCGAACCTGCTGCGCCGGGTCTACGGGTCGCGCTACCGGGGCTGGGGCACGCTGGTCGCGACGCTGGAGGCGATCGTCGCGACGGGCGACGACGCTGCGGAGCCCGACGGCGGGGGCGACGCTCCCGAGCCCGCCGCCGGCTAGCGCGCCGCGGCTCTCAGGCACGCCCGGAGGCCTCCGAGGGTCACCCGGCGGCCGCGCTCGATCCCGGCCATCATCGTGGAGTAGATCTCCGGCGAGACGGCCTTCATGCTGGCCAGCGCCATCGCGACCTTGTCGTGGTGGCTGATCGCGACGCCGTCGGGCGCCGCGAAGCGGACCTCGCTGTGGGAGTGCTCGGTCGACGGGTTGCCGCGCGTGGCGGTGATCATCAGCCGGACCTCGGGGATCGTCGTGTGCCCCGGGCCGCCGTCGAGGCGCTCGGTGAACGCGCGGATCGCCGCCTCCCGGGCAGCGATCACCGCGTCGTCGAGGCGTGCGTCGGGGTCGGCGTCAGCCGCCGCGGATGGCGTGGTCGTCGGCGAGGACGAGGTCTCGGAAGGGCGGGGCGGCGTGAGCGACATGGCATCCCAGAAGAGCGGCCTGGCGGGGCGGCCGCGGAGGAGTCGACGGGCGAGGAAGTGGCGCGGCACTGTAACGGGACTCACTGCTGTGTGCAATGGCCACGCTGAGATTTCTTTCAGTTGCCGTGCCCGCTCGGACCCTCGACCGCGCCGCCCGAGGGCTGAGGTCGGCGGCGCGGTCTAGGTGTCCGTTGGCCCCGGAGGACCGATTCCTCGACATCGACACATCGCGGGCCTGAAGATCACGCGGCCGGTCCGACGACCTGGCGCGGCGGCCGCTTGGAAGATGCTGTTTGGTGAGACGGGCGGAAACCCAGACGTTCGTCGGGGGCGCGAACGGTGGGCAGCGGCCTCATGGAGGCATGAACGACGAACGACGAGGGGACGGCGACCGCGCGGCTGCGGTGGCCGCCCCGATGACCGCCCTTCCGATCCGTGGCACAAATCGTGCTACAGTCAGACGCATGCCCTCCCGCGTCATCCGCGCCCGCCTCGACGAGCCCTCCGAGCGCGCGCTGGCCACGCTGATGCGCGAGGGCCGCAACGAGTCCGAGGCGATCCGCGCCGCGCTGGTCGAGGCCGGCGCCCGCCGCCTGCGCCGCGCGACGCTCGCCGACGAGGTCGGCCGCCTCGCCGCCGACCCGGTCGACACCGCGGCGCGCACCGCCGCCCTCGCCGATCTGGACGCCCTCGAGCCCGACTGGCCCGCATGACCCGCGGCGACATCCACCGCATCACGCTGCCCGCGGGCCGCGGCCACGAGCAGCGGGGCCCCCGCTACGCGGTGATCCTCCAGGCCGACGCCCTGCTCGGCCTCTCCACCGCGATCGTCGCGCCGACCTCGACCTCCGCGCTGCCCGCCACCTTCCGGCCCACGGTCGCCATCGCCGACACGCCCACCCGCCTGCTCGTCGAGCAGCTGCGCACCATCGACCTCCGCCGCCTCGGCGACCGTGTGGGCACGCTCTCGGCCGACGAGCAGCGCTCCGTCGACCAGGCGCTGGAGATCGTGCTCGACCTCTAGCCGCGCGTCGGCCGCGCGTCGGCCGCGCGTCGGCCGCGCGCCGGCCGCGCCGCGTGCCGTGCCTCTAGTGCGCGGCGGTGCGCCAGGTGGTGTCGGAGCCGACTTCGGCGGAGGCGGCCTGGCTGACGGCGGCGCGGGCCTGGGCGCCGATGCCGATGACCGTGTCGTAGCCCTCGGCGGCGAGGCGGGTGGCCTGGGCCTGGGTGTCGAGGGGGCCGGAGGCGCGGCGGACGTCGATCGGCGTGGCGCTCTGCGACGTGGCGGTCGCGACGGCCCCCGCGGGCGCGTCCGCGCCGGCGAGGATCGCGGTCCGCGTGGGCTGCGGGGCGCCCGCGCGGTCCTG
>JAOPZD010000492.1 GCA_025964295.1 Conexibacter sp. | reverse complement strand
GCCCGACTGCGTGATCCCGACGACCAGGTCGCCGGGACCGACCACCGGGTTGCGGTAGCGGTACTCCGAGGCGACGTCCATCTCGACCGGGATGCGCGCCCACTCCTCGATCGCGTAGCGGCCGATCAGACCCGCGTGGTAGGAGGTGCCGCACGCCACGACGATGATCCGGTTGACGTCGCGCAGCAGCTCCTCGTCGAAGCTGGCCTCCTCGGCGAGGTCGACGCCGTCGGCGCGCACGGTGCGGTCGGCGATCGTCTCGGCGACGGCGTCGGCCTGCTCGTGGATCTCCTTGAGCATGAACGACTCGAAGCCGCCCATCTCGGCGGTCTCCTAGTCCCAGTCGATCTCGACGACGTCGCGCACGAGCACGTCTCCCGCGGGCGGCAGGAACGTCGTGCCCTCGGGCGTGACGACGACCAGCTCGCCGTTCTCGATGTACTGGACCTTGCGCGTGTGGGCCAGGAAGGCGGGGATGGCGGAGGCCAGGAACGTCTCGCCCTCGCCGCGGCCGATGATCAGCGGGCACTCCTTGCGCGCGCCGACCAGGACCTCGGGCTCGTCGAGGGTCATCGCGACGAACGCGAAGTGGCCCTGCAGCTCGGCGTAGGCGGCGCGGACGGCGTCGGCGAGGGAGCCGGCGGCGAGGTGGTAGGAGACGAGGTGCGCGATGACCTCCGCGTCGGTCTCCGAAGTGAAGCGCGCGCCCATGTCGGCGAGGCGCTGCTTGAGCGCGAGGTAGTTCTCGACGATCCCGTTGACGACCACGTGCACGCGGTTGGCCGTGTCGAAGTGGGGGTGCGCGTTGGACTCGTTGACGCGGCCGTGCGTCGCCCAGCGCGTGTGGCCGATGCCCGTCGTGCCGCCGCGCGTGGCGGTCGCGGTGGCGGTGGCGCCCGACTCGGCGTCGCGCGCGTCGGCCGCGTCGATCGCGGCCTTGAGGTTGGCGAGGTTGCCCACCGCGCGGACCGACTCGATCTCGTCCTCGGAGGCGATCACCGAGATCCCCGCGGAGTCGTAGCCGCGGTACTCGAGCTTCTGCAGTCCGGCGAGCAGGATCTCCTGCGCGGGCCGCTGGCCGACGTAGCCGACGATGCCACACATGGCGGGGCCTCCTTCGGGATCTGGTGGTGGGGCGGTGCCGATCGGGCCGATGCACTGCCCGTCGGAGGGACTTCGAGGGTACCGGACGCAATCCTTGCCGCCCTGGCCGGAGGTGCAGTTGCGGACCGTCGGTCAGGCGGTCGCGGCGGTCCCGCGCACGATCGCCACGAGCCGCTCGCAGATGGCGTCGGTCTCGTCCTGGGACGGCGCCTCGACCATCACGCGCACGAGCTGCTCGGTGCCCGACGGGCGCACGAGCACGCGCCCGCGGCCCTCCAGGCCCTCGCCCTCGCGAGCGATCGCGCCGGCCAGCTCGTCGCTGCCCATCGCGGCGTCGCGGTCGGCGACCGGGACGTTGACCAGCCGCTGCGGGATCTTCTCCATCGCGGCGCGCTGCGCGAGGTCGCCGCCGCCCAGCGCCTCGAGCGTGAGCAGCGCGCTGGCGATGCCGTCGCCGGACGGGACGAAGTTCATGTCGATGATGTGGCCCGACTGCTCGCCGCCCAGCGACCAGCCGCGGTTGCGCAGCTCCTCGAGGACGTAGCGGTCGCCGACCGACGTGATCGCGACCTCGACGCCCGCCTCGCGCATGCCCGCGTGGAAGCCGTAGTTGGTCATGACGGTCACCGCGACGCCGCCGGTGAGGCGGCCGCGCTCGCGCAGGCTCAGCGCGGCGAGCGCGATCAGCTCGTCGCCGTCGACGACCACGCCCTCGCGGTCGACGGCCAGCAGGCGGTCGCCGTCGCCGTCGAAGGCGAAGCCGAGGTCGTGGCCGCCCTCGCAGACGGCGGCGATCAGGCCGTCGAGGTGCGTCGAGCCGCAGCCGGCGTTGATGTTGCGCCCGTCGGGCTCGTCGGCCAGGACGGTGACGGTGGCGCCCAGGCGCCGGAAGATCTCGGGCGCGGCCTGGTAGGTCGCGCCGTGCGCGCAGTCCAGGACCACGTCGATGCCGGCGAGGTCGAGGTCGCCGAAGCGCGTCTGCAGCTCGCGCAGGTAGTCCTCGAGGGTGCCGTGCAGCTGCCGGACGCGGCCGATGGCCGGCGGCGAGGACTCCGGGCCGACGGCCCCCGCCCCCGCCCCCGCCTGCTGGGAGGCGAGCTGGGTCTCGATCGCGGCCTCGGCGTCGTCGGACAGCTTGAAGCCGTCCGGACCGAAGAACTTGATGCCGTTGTCGGCGAACGGGTTGTGCGACGCCGAGATGACGGCCGCCAGGTCGAACCCGTAGCGGCCGATGAGCAGCGGCGCGGCCGGGGTCGGCAGCACGCCGCCGAGCAGGACGTCGCCGCCCGCGGCGGTGATGCCGGCGGCCAGGGCCGCCTCGAGCATCTCGCCCGACTCGCGCGTGTCGCGGATGACGAGCACCTGCGGGCGTGCTGCGGGGGACTGGGTCGTGACGGCACGACCCAGCCCGAGCGCGAGCTCGGCCGTGAGGACCTCGCCCGCGACGCCGCGGACGCCGTCGGTTCCGAAGAGCCGGCGGGCGGGCGGGACCGACATCCCCGCCTAGCGCTTGCTGAACTGCGGCTTCTTGCGGGCCTTCTTGAGGCCGGCCTTCTTGCGCTCCTTGGCGCGCGCGTCGCGCGTCAGGAAGCCGCGCCGCTTGAGCTCTGTGCGCAGGTTCGGGTCGGCCTCCAGCAGCGCGCGGGAGATGCCGTGGCGCAGGGCGCCCGCCTGGGCCGAGACGCCGCCGCCGTGCATGCGGGCGATGACGTCCATGCGGTCCTCGTAGCCCACCGTCTCCAGGGGCTGGCGGATCGTGCGCTGAAGGGTGGCGCGCGGGAAGAACTCGTCCAGCGAGCGGCCGTTGATCGTGTAGGCGCCGGTGCCGGGCTTGAGGATCACGCGGGCGATCGCCGTCTTGCGCTTGCCGGTCGCGCTGTAGCGCGCGTCGTCGGCCAGCTGGATCTGGGCCGTGATCGGCTGCTCGTCGACGATGTCCTGCTCGTCGTCGGAGGTCGCCGCCGGCTCCTCGCCGTCGGGGTCCTCGTCCTCGGAATAGCGCGGGCGGTCCTCGCCGTCGAGGACGATGTCGACCTCGAGGTCGGCGCCCGGGATGGCGGGCTTCACGCGCGGGGTGGCCGGAGCCTCGTCCGCGGTGTCGTCCCCGCCCTCGGCGGCGGCCGGCGCAGCGGGGGCCTCGGCCTGCGGGGCCTCGGCGGCGTCGCCGCTCTCGGCGGCAGCGGCGGGCGCGGCCTCGGTCTCGGGCGCGGCCTCCGGCGCGGGGGTCTCCTCGGCGGCGGCCGGGGTCTCCTCGGGCGTGGGCTCGGGAGCCTGAGCCTCGGCGCCGGCCTCCGGCGTCGGGGTCTCCTGCTCGTCCTGCGGATCCTGCGGCGTCTGGTCGGACATGCCTAAGACTTGATCTCCAGGGGCTGGGGCTGCTGCGCGACGTGCGGATGCTCGGGGCCGGCGTAGACCTTGAGCTTGGTCAGCTGCTTGCGGGCGAGGCGGTTGCGGGGCAACATGCCCTTGACCGCGAGCCGGATGACCTCCTCGGGCCTGCGCTCCAGCATCTCCTCCAGCGTGCGGGACTTGATCCCGCCCGGGTAGCCGGAGTGGCGGTAGTAGCGCTTCTCTTGGCGCTTGTTGCCGCTCACCGAGATCTTCTCCGCGTTGACGACGACGACGAAGTCGCCGGTGTCGACATGCGGGGTGTACTCGGGCTTGCGCTTGCCTCGCAGAGCGTCGGCGATCTGCGTCGCGAGCCGGCCAAGCGTTTGGCCGTTGGCATCGACGACGAGCCAGTTGCGCTCGCGGGTGGTGGAGTTGGCGACGTAGGTCTTCACAGCGTGAGGAAGCCGCGCGTCAGGGCGCGCGGCGACGGACGATGATAGGGGAATCGGGCCCGGTGAAGCCCACCCCTCCGATCCTCGGAGAGGCGGCCTGGACCACGGCGGGTCGCGTGACGACCCGTGACAGCCGGATGAGTCTAGCGCCTGTGGGTCCGCCCCGCGTTTCGCCCTGTCCGGTCCGGGCGGGGACCGCCGTGGGTAGAACGTCCGTCCACCGACTGGACCCGAGTACGAGAACAGCCGACGTACCGGGTGTGTCGTTCCCTCCGCCCAGCAGCACCACAGCACCAGCGGTCCCGCCGCTCCCCGAGCACGCCGCGGCCTCCGACATCCCGGGCCTGATCGCGCCGCTCTCGCGCGGGCGCTCGACGCGCCTGATCGGCCAGGTCGTCGTGGAGCTCGGCTTCGCCAAGGAGGAGGCGGTCGAGCGCGCCGTCCTGCACGCGCGCGAGTCGGGCCGCCTGACCGGCCGCGTCCTGATCGAGGACGGCGTCCTGACGCCCCAGCAGCTGGCGCGCGTGCTCGCCGAGCGCTTCGGGATCGAGCGCATCGACCTGACGATCTTCAAGATCGAGACCGACCTCGCCCGGCTGGTCGACCCCGGCTTCGTCCGCCGCTACGACGCCATCCCGGTCGGCCAGGACGACGAGGGCCAGCTCCTGCTCGCGATGGCCGACCCGGCCAACATGCTGGCGATCGACGACGTGACGATGATCACGGGCATGGCGGTGCGCCCGGTCGTCGCCGCCTACGACGACATCCACCGCCTCAGCGTCAAGCTCGGCAACGACCTGCCCGACCTGTCCGACGACGGCGGCGAGGGCGAGAGCGGCGAGGTCGACCTGACCGCGCCGACCAACGAGGTCACCGACCTCGGCGCCGACGACCAGGCGCCGATCATCAAGCTCGTCAACAGCGTCCTGAAGCGCGCGATCCGCCGCGGCGCCTCAGACATCCACTTCGACCCGAGCTCGGAGGACATGCACGTGGTCTTCCGGGTCGACGGCATGCTCGACTCCGCGGTCACGATCCCTCGGCGCATGTCGGTCGGCGTCGTCTCGCGCCTGAAGGTGATGTCCAACCTCGACATCGCCGAGCGCCGCACGCCGCAGGACGGCCGCGTGTCGCTGCTCATCGACGGCCACGAGATCGACCTGCGCATCGTCACGCTGCCGACGGTCTACGGCGAGGCGGTCGTCGCCCGCATCCTGGACTCCTCGAGCGCGCCCGTCGGCCTCGAGCAGATCGGCATGCTCGACGTCGACCGCGGCAACGTCGAGGCCGCGATGGCGCGCCCGTACGGCGGCGTGCTCGTGACCGGCCCGACCGGCTCGGGCAAGTCCACCACCTTGTACTCGTGCCTGGCGCACGTCAACAACGGCACGCGCACGATCGTCACCGTCGAGGACCCGGTCGAGTACCGGATGGACGGCGTCAAGCAGATGGC
>JAOPZD010000488.1 GCA_025964295.1 Conexibacter sp. | reverse complement strand
TGGCCGCGGCGCGGCTGACCGGCGATCGCGTCGTGGCGCGCTTCGGCCCGGTCGGCACCGTCCGCGTCGGCGGCGCGGTGGCCACCGCCGGCGCGCTGCTGGTCGTCGTCGCCCGCACGCCGCTGCTCGGCATCCCGGGCTTCGCGCTGATCGGGCTGGGCATCGCCGTGGTCGTGCCGCTGGCCTTCGCCGCCGGCGGCCGCGCGGTGCCGCACGCCGGGCAGGGGATCGCCGCGGTGGCGACCGTCGCCTACGGGGCGGGCCTGGCGGCGCCGGGGGCGATCGGCGCGATCGCCGACCTCGCCTCGCTGCCCGCGGCGTTCCTGGTCGTCGCCGCGCTCACCGCGCTCTTCACCATCGGCGCGGGCGCGCTGCGCGGGGACAGTCCCCCAACACGAACTCAATGATGTTGGGGGACAGTCCCCGGTCGTTCGGCTAGGGCAGGAAGTAGAAGGGGTTCGGCAGCTTGAACGCGCTGTCGGCGTAGCCGCCGGCGAGGTCGGAGTACTGGTCGCCGACGGTGGCGACGATGTCGTAGCCCTGGTCCTCGATCGCCTTGCGGGCGCCCGCCTTGTAGGCGACCGTCGTGCCGGTGAAGCCCACGGGCTTGAGGATCGCCTGCTGGTACTCGGTGTAGCCCTCGCGCTTGAGGTTGTCCTCGGTCGGCGCGCGCTGGGCCTCGCCGCGGCCGGTGATGAAGAACACCGCGATGCCCTTGGAGCGGGCCACGTTGTAGAGGTCGAGCGTCGGCTTGATCGCCACGCCGATCTCGTCGACCGCCTCGGCCTGCGACTTGGGGCCGTAGACGAAGCCGTCGGCGACGATGGCGGAGTAGTTCGACAGCGCGGTCTCGTCGACGTCGAAGACGATCGCCTGCTTCTGCTTCCACCACTGCTTCTGGCCGCCGCGGCGATCGCCGCCGCCGTTGTCCTTGTGCGCCGCCCGGGCCCGGGTGCGGGCCTTGGAGGCGTGCTTGCGCGCGGCGGTCGCCCGCTGGTCGCGGAACCGGTTGAGCCACTGGACCGCGACCGCGTCGACCTTGGCGAGCTGGCGGTCGTAGACCCCGGAGTCGTGGTACTGGGTCAGGACGGCCTTGAGGTCGCCCGCGTTGTAGGACGTGGCCGACCCCAGGTAGGGCAGGCCGCCGCCGCCGTCGGACAGCTCGACCATCGGCGTGCTGCCGATCTTGGTGAGGATCGGGCCGGGCTCGGGGATCGTGTCGGTCGCGTCGGCGGCGCCGGCGACCGGGGCGGCCGCGGCGAGGCCGGCGACCGCGATGAAGAGGGCAAGGAGGCGTCTCATGATGGCTCCCATATCCCCAGGGCTCGTGGACCTCAACCCAGCGGGCCGGTAGCGTCGCCGCCGTGGGTCCGTTCGCCTACCGCCTCCTCAAGGACGGCCGCGTGCGCATCAGCCACCGCGACCGCCACGTCGTGACGCTCGCCGGCGAGCGCGCCGCGACGTTCCGCGCCGCGATCGCGCAGGCCGCGGGCGACGACGCGGCCGAGCAGCTCCTGCCCGCCCGCGTCACCGGCAACTTCAAGCGCGGCAACGAGCGGCTCGCACGCGAGCGCTCGCGCCGCGCCTGACGCGCTCCTAGGAGATGCCCGCGGCCTGGCAGTCGGCGGCGTACTTCGCGGTGCAGATCTCCGCCGGCTTGAGGAAGTCGTCGGCGATGATCGTGTCCTTGATGTTGTCCTTGGTCACCGCGGTCGGCGCGAGCAGCACCGACGGGATCTGACCGGCGCCGTTGTCGGTCTTGGCGTTGACGAGGCTGGACGGGACGGGCTGGCCCTTGACCAGCGCGACCGCGATCTGGGCCGAGGTCTCGGCCTGCTTCTTGATCGCCAGGTAGATGGTCATGAACTGCTCGCCGGCGAGGATCCGCTGGATCGCGGCGACCTCGGAGTCCTGGCCGGTGGTCGGCAGCGTCTTGGGGTCGATGCCGTTGCCCTTCATCGCGGCGATCGCGCCCGAGGCCATGCCGTCGTTGGCCGAGTAGACGCCGACGATCTGGCTCTTGCCCAGCGCCGTGATCGCCTGCTCCATCTCGCGCTGGGCCTTGTCGGGCGACCAGTCCGGCGTGTCGTACTCCTTGCCGATCTTGACCTGCGCGCTGTCGAGGACGCTGTGGGCGCCCTTCTTGTAGTCCCCGGCCGACGGGTCGGTCGGCGAGCCGTTGAGCATGACCACCGACTTGCCCTTGCCCGCGGCGCCGATCTTGTCGACCAGCGTCTGGGCCTGCAGCTTGCCGACCTTGACGTTGTCGAACGACACGTAGTAGCTGATCGGCGCGCCGGTGATCAGGCGGTCATAGGCGATGACGGGGATGCCCGCGGCCTTGGCGCGGTTGACGGTGGCGACGGCGGCCTTGGCGTCGACGGCGTCGAGGACCAGGACCTTGGCGCCCTTGGTGATCGCGGCCTCGGCCTGCTGCTGCTGGCGGACGGGGTCCTGGTTGGCGTTGGCGTAGTCGATCTTGCAGTCCGGGCACAGCGCCTGGACCTTGGCGACGAAGCTCGGGCGGTCGTGCAGCTCGTAGCGCGTGGTCTTGGTCTCGGGCAGCAGGAGCGCGATCGAGCCGCCCTTGCCGCCGGCGGCGGCGGTCGTGGATGCGGCGCCGCTCGTCGAGGACCCGGTGGACTTGTCGTCGTTGCTGCTGCCGCAGGCGGCAAGGCCGGCGGTCGCGGCCACGCACGCCAGCGCCGCCAGGGCGCGTCTCGTGGGGGTGGTCATGGTGTCGCTGCTCCTCCTCGGTGGATCACTGCTGGTTCAGGGACGGCGTCGAGCGCCAGGCCGATCGCGCCGCGTAGCGCGGCGTCATGGACGAAGCGTGCGGCGACGACCTCGGGTGGGAAGGGGGCGGCCTGCTCGACGCGGCGCCGCAGGACGGCGAGGATCCGCTCGGCGGAGGCCATCATCCCGCCGCCGACGGCGATCCGCTCCGGGTCGATCAGGACGGCGAGGTTGGCCACGTGGACGGCGAGCTCGTCGAGGGCGTCGTCGACCAGCGCCCGCGCGGCGCGGTCGCCGTCCTCGGCGCGCGCGAAGACCTCGGCCGCCGACGCC
>JAOPZD010000454.1 GCA_025964295.1 Conexibacter sp. | reverse complement strand
GACGCCGTTGGTGCCGTCGACCTCGGCGCGCACGATCCGCGGCGACGAGCCCCGCTGCAGCACGGTGATCCCGCGGAACGAGCCGCGGACCAACCCCTTCAACTTGGCCTGCACGCGCGCCTGGGAGAACGTGAACGGCCCCCAGCTGTGGCGCGGCGAGACCGAGTCATAGGGGTCGTCGACGCCCTTCAGCCAGGTCTGCGGCAGCGCGCCGATGAACGAGTCCTCGACGTTCTCGGTGTGGCCGCCGGAGGTCGAGAAGAAGTAGGTCGTGACCGGCCGGCCGTTCTGGCCGACGACCTGCCCGGCGGTGGCGGCGACCGCCGCGTCGGTCGTCGCGAACTCCGCCGCGACGCCCTTGTACATCTGCGAGCGGGTGTCGGCGTACTGGTCGATGCCGTCGGTCGCCGAGCCGACGTTCGTGGTGAGCGCGTAGGAGCGCGCCGCGACGGCCTGGGCCTTGAGCGCCTCGGCCGGCCAGGTCGACGGCGACTCGGCCGACACGACGCCGCGGACGTAATCCTCCAGGTCGACCGCGTCGACCGCCTGCACGCCGCCGCCGCCGGGCCGGATCTCCAGCGCGCCGCGGTAGCGGCCGTCGCGCGTGCCGTTGGCGGCCGGGCCGCGCAGGGTCAGCCAGCCGGCCTTGGGCGCCGCCAGGCGCAGCGGCGCCGCGTAGGTGCCCAGGCGCCGGCCGCTGGCCGAGTACAGCGCCACGCGCCCGCCGCTAGCCGCGCGCACCGAGTAGGTCGAGGTCGCCTTGAGCTTGCGCGAGCCGCCGGCCACGACGCCGGAGACGACGGCGCGCCGGCCGCTCTGCAGCAGGACGCGCACGTCGGGCTCGCTGGTCAGCCCGACCACCGAGGTCTGCTCGTAGTAGTGGCCCAGGATGTCGCGATAGGACGCGCCGTGCTGGGCGAAGCCGAGCGCGCCGTACTGGCTCATGCCGATGCCGTGGCCGTAGCCGTGGCCCTTGACGACCAGGCGGCCGGCGGCATCGGCGCCCGGGGCGGCGACGAGCGCGGCGGCCGCGGCGGCGGCGAGCGCGGCGGTGGCGGCGATCCGGCGCATGCCCCACGGAGAACGCGGGCAGGCAGGAGGAGTTGCGGTGCTAGGTTCGGTCGGCATCGGGCGTGTTCTCAGGCGTTCAAGCGAGTCAGGGTAGGGAAATCACGTGGCCAAGCGGCGGGCGTCAGACCTCTTCGTCGAGTGCCTGGAGGCAGAAGGCGTCAAGTACGTGTTCGGCATCCCGGGCGAGGAGACGCTGGATCTCAACCAGTCGCTGGCGAGCTCGTCGGTCTCCTTCATCCCGGTTCGACACGAGCAGGGCGGGGCCTACATGGCCGACATGTACGGCCGCCTGACCGGGCGCGCGGGCGTCTGCCTCGGAACCCTGGGCCCGGGCGCGATGAACCTCGTCACCGCGGTCGGCGACGCCTTCCTGGACCGCGCGCCGCTCGTCGCGCTCACCGGCCAGGCCGACGTCGAGCGCATGCACAAGGAGTCCCATCAGTACATCGACCTGGTCGAGCTGTTCAAGCCGATCACGAAGTGGAACGCGCGCGTCTCGAGCCCCGAGATCATCCCCGAGGTCGTGCGCAAGGCCTTCAAGGTCGCCGAGTCCGAGAAGCCCGGCTCCACGCACCTCGAGCTGCCCGAGGACGTCATGGCCGCCGAGGTCGACGCCCGGCCGCTGCCGCGCCGGCGCCCCGTCCGGCCCGAGCCCGCCGCGCGCGAGCTGCTCAAGGCCGCCGACCTGATCCGCAACGCCATCAACCCGGTCGCGATCGCCGGCAACGGCGCCGTGCGCGCCGGCGCCGCGCCCGCGCTGCGCGAGTTCTGCCGCGCGACGGGCATCGCGGTCGCCGAGACGTTCATGGGCAAGGGCCTGCTCGACTACGAGGACCCCAAGGCGCTGGGGACCGTCGGGCTGCAGGCGCGCGACTACGCGCTGGCCGGCTTCGAGGACGCCGACGTCGTCATCGCGATCGGCTACGACCTCGTCGAGCACGCGCCCAAGCACTGGAACCCGCGGCGCGACAAGAAGATCGTCGTCGTCGACTCCCAGGCCGCCGAGATCGACGAGTTCTTCACGCCCGAGGTCGAGCTGGTCGGCGACATCTACCACGTGCTCACGCGGCTGGCCGAGGAGTGCCGCGACGTCCCGCACTCCGGCGGCTCGCCCCGGCTGCGCAGCCTCGTCGAGGGCCGGCTGGAGGCCGCCAAGGACGACGACACGTTCCCGATGCAGCCGCCACGCGTGCTCTACGAGATCCGCAAGGCCCTGCGCCCCGACGACATCCTGATCTCCGACGTCGGCCTGCACAAGCTGTGGATCGGCCGCATGTTCCCGGCCCATGAGCCCAACACGGTGATGATCGCCAACGGCCTGGCGGGCATGGGCTTCGCGGTCCCGTGCGCGGTCGCGGCCAAGCTCGTGCACCCCGGCCGGCGCGTGGTCACCGTCAACGGCGACGGCGGCATCCTGATGAACTTCCAGGAGCTCGAGACCGCGATGCGGCTCAAGACGCCGTTCGTCAACGTCGTCTGGGAGAACCGCCAGTTCGGGTCGATCGTCTGGAAGCAGGACAAGAAGTTCGGCGAGCACTTCGGCGTCGACTTCACCAACCCGGACTTCGTCAAGCTCGCCGAGGCGTTCGGGATGCCGGCCTGGCGCTGCGAGTCGGCGGGCGACTTCGCCAAGCACCTGCAGCACGCGCTGACGCTCGACCTGCCGTCGCTGATCGTGCTGCCGATCGACTACTCCTTCGACGTCGCGTTCGCCCAGGAGTTGGGGGACGAGACCGTGGCCAACCTGTAGGCCATGACGGCGCGCTGGGCGGGGTCGACGCTGGAGGACCGCGCCGCGGCGCGCCGCGCGGCGCTGCTGGAGGCGGGCGTGGAGCTGCTGGGCACCGAGGGCGCCGCCGGCGTGACGGTGCGGGCGGCCTGCCGCGCGACGAAGCTCTCCGAGCGCTACTTCTATGAGTCCTTCGACGGCCGCGACGCGCTGCTGCGCGCGGTCCACGCGCAGGTC
>JAOPZD010000402.1 GCA_025964295.1 Conexibacter sp. | reverse complement strand
GACGCCTCGGCGCGCGGGGCGGGCTCGGCCGATCCGCTGGCCGGCGAGCTGCGGCGCGCCGGCGTCCTGCCGCTGCTGGTCCTGCACCTCCTCGCCGGCGGGCCCTCCTACGGCACCGCGCTGACGGAGCGGATCGAGACGCTCTCGCGCGGCCTGATCGCCGTCAACCCCAACACCATGTACCCGCTGCTGCGGCGGCTGGAGGCCGACGGCCTGGTCGCGGGGGAGTGGGAGCACCCGGAGCGCCGGTCGCGCCGCTTCTACCGGCTGACCGAGGCGGGGGAGGCGGAGCGGGCGCGGCTGGCGGAGGCGGTCGGGCCGCGGCTGGACGCGGTCGCCGCGGCGCTGGCCGACATCAAGACGGCGCTGGGGCTGTAGAACACCGGCCATGGGACGCGTCCGGGCCGAGGTCAAGGTGGCTGCGCTGGCCAGCGCCGCCGAGGAGCTGTGGTACGACACCAGCCGCTGGCCGACGTTCGTCGACGGGCTGGCGCACGTGGCCAAGGTCGAGGGCGACTGGCCGCGCGACGGGCGCGTCGTGTGGGACGCGCGGGTCGACGGGCGCGGCCGCGTCGACGAGCGCGTCGTCGACCACGAGGCCCGCGTCGGCCAGACGCTGCGCATCGAGGACGAGAAGATCACCGGCACCCAGCGCATCGAGTTCCAGCCGGCCGACGACGGCTGCCAGGTCGTGCTGGCGCTCGACTACCGCCTCAAGATGGACCCGCCGCAGCGCCTGCTCATCGACGTCTTCGCCCGCCGCCCGCTGCGCGACTCGCTGCGGCGCACGCTCGCGCGCTTCAAGCGCGAGCTGGAGGTCGGCGACGAGATCGTGTGAGAGGCTGCCCGGCGTGAGCTTCTTCGACGACCTCGAGCCGCCCACCCCCGAGCCCGAGCACGTCGAGTACCGGCCGCCGGCGTGGGCGTCGGCGCCGGAGCACGTCATCCCGGGCGCCGTCGGCCTGGACGTCGTGCTGGCGCGCACGCCCGAGGTCGCGGTCTGGCTCGGCGACCTCGGCGCGACGCCCGACGGCGTCCGGTTCACGCTCAACGTCCTGCGGCGCGAGATGCCCGCCGACGCCGGGCGGGAGGGTCCGCTGTGGGGCGCTCCCCGGCCGGGCGCCGTGCGCTTCGGCGTCGCGTTCGCCGACGGCCGCAAGATCGCCTACGAGGCTCACGGCCGGCCCCGCGGCTCGGAGGCCTCCGGCGACGCGGCGTCGGAGATCGCGCTGGTCTCCGGCAGCGGCAGCGGCTCGCCGCGGCGCTCGTCGCGCGGCCACTGGCTCTGGCCGCTGCCGCCCGAGGGGCCGGTGACGTTCGCGCTCAGCTGGCTCGACGAGGGCATCGAGGAGACGGTCGTCGAGATCGACGGCGCGCCGATCCGCGCGGCGGCGGCGCGGGCGGTCGAGCTGTGGGAGGACCCGCGGCCGCTGCTGCCCGAGGATCCGGCCGAGCGTCGCGGCGGCTGGGGCGCCTACACCTAGGCGGTCGCACAACGACGCCGGCCGCCGCCACACGTGGTGGCGACGGCCGGGAGGAGGAGAAGCGTCGTTGCTGCGGTCCTGCGGGTGTTACACGAGCATCTGCGGGCGATCGCAGCCGTGCGCGAAGCAGGCGGCGACGTTGCCCTGGGCGCCCTGGTGGAAGTGCGGGTTCTCGGTGCCGGTGGTGGCCGGGCGCGTGCTCAGTGCACGGCCGACCGCGGCGATGATGCGGCGGGTCATTGGTGCGTCCTCGGGATCGGGGGAGAGGGGTCTGCCGGCGGGTCCTGGGGAGAATCCGTCGACAAGGACATTGTGACACGCTTGTGACAGCCCGCAAGGGATGCGTGACCCCTGTCACAGCGATGGGCCCGAATTCGGCCCACCCACCCTCACCCAGCCGTCTCCGATAGCCCGATCTGGCTAGTCTTGCGCGTCGCAGCACGCCCAACGCCGCCAACCAGAAGGGTTTCCGACACCAATGTTCGTGTTCAAGGCCGCCGTCGTCGGCGCCGGGACGATGGGCGGGCAGATCGCGCAGACGATCGCCGCCGCCGGCATCCCCGTCGTCCTCAAGGACGTCAAGCAGGAGTTCGTGGACGCCGGCCTCGCCGAGGCCCGCAACGTCACCGCCGGCCAGATCGGCCGCCTCGTCAAGAAGGGCAAGCTGACCGAGGAGCAGGCGGCGGCCGAGGTCGACCGCATCGTCGGGCTCATCGACGGCACGACCGACTACGCCGCCTTCGGCGCCGTCGACTTCGTCATCGAGGCCGTCCCCGAGCGCATGGACATCAAGCAGGCGGTCTTCGCCGAGCTCGACGCCGTCACGCCCGGCCACGCGATCCTCGCCTCGAACACGTCGTCGCTGTCGATCACCGAGATCGGCGACGCGACGCTGCGCCCCGACAAGGTGGTCGGGTTCCACTACTTCTACCCGGCGTCGATCATGCCGCTGATCGAGGTCATCGAGGGCGACGACACCGCCTCGGAGACCACGCAGGCCGCGGTGACCTTCGCGCAGACCATCAAGAAGCAGCCGATCATCTGCGCCGAGGTCCCGGGCTTCGTCGTCAACCGCATCCTGAACGCGGGGATCTCGGAGATCTGGCGCGCCCAGGAGGAGCACGGCCTCTCGATCAAGCGGATCGACGAGGGGGTGGGCGCGGCGAGCGTCGTGCCGATGGGGCCCTACTTCCTCATCAACCTGCTCGGCCTGGACACGGTGCTGCACGTCGCCGAGCACCTGCAGGCCTCCTACGGCGACCGGTTCTACGTCCCCGCGTCGATGCGGCAGCTGGTGGCCGACGGCAAGCTCGGCGCCAAGACGGGCGGCGAGGGCTTATACACCGC
>JAOPZD010000384.1 GCA_025964295.1 Conexibacter sp. | reverse complement strand
GGGAGATCGCCGGCCTCGCCCCCGCCGACGTCGAGCGCCGCCTCGCCGTCGTCGCCGCCCGCGCGCGCACCCTCAGCCTCTACGACCCCCGCAGCCTGCGGCGCGTCGCGACCACGGCCGCCGGTCGCGGGCCGACCAACGTGCTCGGCGACGGCGACCGGATCTACGTCGCCGACACGCGCGGCGACGCGGTCCTGATCTTCGGCACCCGCCCGCGCCTGGCGCCGGCCGGGCGCATCGCGCTGGCCGCCGGCTCCGCGCCCTACGGCCTCGCCCTCGACCCCCGGCGCCGCCGGCTGTGGGTCACCCTCACCGGGCGCAACGAGGTGCTCTCCGTCCCCGTCGACGGCACCGCCGCACGCCTCCGCCACCTCCCCACCGTCCGCCAGCCCGACGCCGTCGCCGTCGACTCCGCGCGCGGCACGGTCGCCGTCACCGGCCGCGCCGACGGCGTCCTGCAGCTGATCCCGAGGGACCGCGCCTACCCACCCAACTGAGTGGGCGAGCGCCGGACTGCCCCAGATCCTCCGGCGGCGGGGTTAGGATCCTTGGCTCCGCCGGCCGCGGTCCTCCCCGATGCCCCCTCCAAACACCGCCCAGCCCGAGGGGCCGTTCCCCTACCTCCAGGTGTTTCCCACTAAAGTGGTGGGCAACTGATGCCTCCGCACGCCGCCACCGTCGAGTTCGACCACGTCGCCAAGTCCTACCCCGGAACCGACGAGCCGGCGATCCGCGACCTCAGCCTCGAGGTCCCCGCCGGCAAGGTGACGATCTTCATCGGCCCGTCGGGCTCGGGCAAGACGACCGCGATGCGGCTCGTCAACCGGATGATCGAGCTGACCTCCGGCGACGTGCGCGTCGACGGCGTCTCGGTCCGCGACCAGTCGCCGGCCGACCTGCGCCGCGGCATCGGCTACGCGATCCAGCAGATCGGCCTCTTCCCCCACCAGACCGTCGCCGAGAACATCGCGACGGTCCCCAAGCTGCTCGGCTGGGACCACGCCCGCACGCGCAAGCGCGTCGAGGAGCTGCTCGACGTCGTCGGCCTGGAGCCCGCGATGGGCAAGCGCTACCCCGCGCAGCTCTCCGGCGGCCAGCGCCAGCGCGTCGGCGTCGCCCGCGCCCTGGCCGCCGACCCGCCGCTGCTGCTGATGGACGAACCGTTCGGCGCGATCGACCCGATCACCCGCGCGCGCCTGCAGGAGGAGTTCCGCCGCCTGCAGAGCGACCTCGAGAAGACGGTCATCTTCGTCACCCACGACATCGACGAGGCGCTCAAGCTCGGCGACCGGATCGCGGTCCTCAAGCCCGGCGGCGTGCTCGCCCAGTACTCCACGGCCGAAGAGCTCGTGCGCTCCCCCGCCGACGCGTTCGTCGAGGAGTTCGTCGGCGCCGAGCGGATGATCGCGCGGCTGGAGTGGCTGACCTCGGTCCGCCGCGAGGGCCAGGAGCAGCAGACGTGACCGGCGCGCCGGAGATCCTCGCGCAGGTCCAGATCCACCGCCGCGACAGCGGACAGCTCAGCTGCGTCCAGGACAACGGCATCTGCCCGTCGTGGATCGTCCACCACTTCGACTCCTACCTTTCGCCGCTGTGGCGCCACCTCGAGCTCGTGCTCTCCTCGGTGGCGATCGGCTTCGCCATCGCCTTCGCGCTGGCGATCCTCGCCCACCGCCGCCACTGGCTGACCGGCCCGATCGTGGGCGTCACCGGGATCCTCTACACGATCCCGTCGCTGGCGCTGTTCGCGATCCTGATCCCGCTCACCGGCTTCGGGTTCAAGACCGCGCTGATCCCGCTCACCAGCTACACGCTGCTGATCCTGTTTCGCAACATCATCGCGGGGCTGGACAACGTCCCCGAGGAGGCGCGCGACGCCGCGCGCGGCATGGGCTTCACCGAGCGCCAGCTGCTGTGGAAGGTCGAGCTGCCGCTCGCGCTGCCCGAGATCTTCGCGGGCCTGCGGGTCGCGACGACCACCAACGTCGGCCTCGCGGCGCTGGCCTTCTACGCGGGCGCGGGCGGCCTGGGCCAGCAGATCCTCAGCGACATCGCCTTCAAGTCCAACGTGTTGACCGCCGGCCTGCTGTGCGTCCTGCTGGCCTTCGTGCTCGACCTCGTCCTGCTGGGCGTCCAGCGCCTGCTGCTGCCCTGGCAGCGCGCGAGGGCCACCGCATGAAGGACGCGATCGACTACCTGCTGCACTCGCGCGAGTCGGTCGGCGGCGGCCTCCAGGTCGGCGGCAGCCACCTCTGGCCGCTGCTGTGGACCCACCTGCGCGTGACGTTCGAGGCGATCGTCGTCGCGATCGCGCTGACGCTGCCGATCGCGCTCTGGCTCGGCCACAAGGGCAAGGGCCAGCTCGCCGCCTCGACGGCGGCCAACGTCGGCCGCGCGGTCCCGAGCTTCGCGGTCCTCGTCTTCGCCAGCACCTACCTCGGCCTCAACGCCGGCAACCTCGTCTTCGCGATGGTCCTGCTGGCCATCCCCCCGATCTTCACCAACACGTACGTGGGTGTCCGCCAGGTCGACCGCGACGTGGTCGACGCCGCCCGCGGGATGGGGCTCTCCGAGCGCCAGCTCGCGACCAAGGTCGAGCTCCCGCTCGCCCTGCCCCTGGTGTTCGGCGGCATCCGCACGTCGGTCGTCAACGTCCTGGCGACCGCGACGCTCGGCCCGTACGTCGGGGTCGACACGCTCGGCGTGCCGATCATCAACGCCAACGTCCACGGCGACGCGGGCCGGCTGGGCACGGCGATCCTCGTCGCGCTGCTGGCCATCACCGCCGAGCTCGGCTTCGCCGCGCTGCAGCGGGCCGTCACGCCCCGCGGGCTCAAGCTCTCCCAGAACACCACCACCCCCAGTAGGAGGAACCGACGCATGCGATCCCGCAGCGTTCTCGCGCTGCTCGCGCTCAGCCTGGCCCTCGGCCTGGCCGCGTGCGGCAGCGACTCGAACAGCGGCGGTGCCGACACCGGCTCCGCCGCCTCCACCCAGACAACGACCCCGGCCACCGACTCCAAGGTCATCAAGGCCAACGCCGCCAACGGCAGCAAGCCCACCATCACGATCGGATCGAAGAACTTCACCGAGGAGTTCATCCTCGGCGAGATCTACGCCCAGTCGCTGAAGGCCGCGGGCTACAAGATCAAGAAGCAGCTGAACCTCGGCTCGGAGCAGATCGCCCTCAAGGCGCTCAAGGCCGGCCGCGTCGACGCCTACCCCGAGTACACGGGCACGGCGCTGACGAGCTTCTTCAAGGTCAAGAACGACAAGGTCCCCAAGGACCCGCAGCAGGCGTTCGCCCAGACCAAGGCGGGCTTCGCCAAGATCGGCTTCACCGCGATGACGCAGACGCCGTTCACGGACTCCAACGGGTTCGCGATGACCCAGCAGGGTGCGGCGAAGGCGGGCAACGTCGCCACGCTGTCGGACCTGAAGGCGAAGGCCCCGACGCTGACGCTCGCCGGCCCGCCGGAGTGCGCGCAGCGCCTGGACTGCAAGCTCGGCCTCGAGAAGGTGTACGGCTTGAAGTTCAAGACCTTCAAGTCGATCGACCTCGCCAAGCGCCACGAGGTGCTCAAGAACGGCCAGGCCGACGTCTCGCTGGTCTTCACCACCGACGGCCAGATCAAGGCCGACAACCTGGTCCTGCTCAAGGACGACAAGTCGTTGTTCCCGCCCTACAACGCATCGCTGATCGCCAAGACGTCGGTGGTCAGCGCGGCGGGCCCGGACTTCCAGAAGACGGTCGACGCCGTCACGTCCGGGCTGACGACCGAGGTCATGCAGGAGCTCAACTCCCGCGTGGACCTCGACAAGGAGACGCCGGCCAAGGTGGCGTCGGAGTACCTCAAGGAGGCGGGCTACCTCCAGTAGCCCGTCCGTCGCGCCGCGCGTCGCCGTCCGGGTGCCTACCGGGCCCGGACGGTGATGTCGCCGGCGTTGGTCAGCGCGGCGATGGCCTGCGGGGCGAGGTCGTCGCGGATCAGGCCCTCGACCTTGACGTTGCCGGCGTTCGTGTTGGCGTCGACGCGGTAGGGGCCGTACGGGACGGTGACGCGGACGTCGCCGCCGTTGCTCTCGGCCTCGGTCCGGGTCGGCTCGCCGAAGAGGTCGAGCGAGACGTCGCCGGCGTCGCTCATCGCCCGGACGGTGACGGGCTCGAGGCGATGGGTGCGGATGTCGCCGGCCGCGGTCTCGACGTCGGCGCGCCCGCTGAGGCCGCGCAGGTCGATGTCGCCGTCGGACGCCTTGATCCGCACGTCGACCTCGGGCGGGGCGTCGATCTGCAGGTCGCTGCGGCAGCGCAGCACCGCGGTCAGGTTGCCGCAGTGCGTCTCGATCGTCAGCACGCCGTCGGCGTAGCGCTCGCTGACCGACGGCTTGTCGATCGTCCACGCGTCGTGGCGCGAGAGGATCACGTCGCTGGTCAGGCCGGCGCGCACGTCGACGTCGCCGGTGTCGGCCCGGATGACGATCTTGCGGACCGGGCTGGTCAGCACCGCGCGCGAGTCCGACGTCCGCTGCAGCGCCTCGGACACGCCGAAGGCGACCCCGCTCAGGACGAGCAGGCCGAGCGCGGCCAGGAGGACGATCCGTGCGGTCGACACAGGGCGAGACGGTAGAGCCGGCGCAGGGGCCGGGTGGTACGGCCACCACCCCTTCTTGCATCCCCACTGCAGGTGTCCCCCGTTCGGGGGATACCGCTGGAAATCGCCCGAATGCGGCACCCCCGCGCGCGGCGACGCGACGCGTTGGCGGACCACCGACCGGCGGGCCCTTCACCGGCCTTCGCCGTTCTGATAGGACACGTCCTTCAAGGCGCACCGATTCGCGGACGCCGTGCCACTCAGGGGAGTTGCAACGTGAGGTCCTCCTTGCACCGCAGGTTGACGACGGCGATCGTGGCGCTGGCGGCGGGTGCCGCCCTCGCGCCCGCGGCCCACGCCCAGGCCCCGCCGGCCGTCCCACAGCTCAACTGGACCGACTGCGAGGACGGCTTCCAGTGCGCGACCGCCACGGTCCCGCTGGACTACTCCAAGCCCAACAAGGCCAGCTACCACGTCGCGCTGATCCGCAAGCCGGCCACCGGCCCGGGCGCGCGCATCGGCTCGCTGTTCACGAACCCCGGCGGCCCGGGCGGCGACGGCGTCAGCTTCGTGCGCGCGACGGCCGACTCGCTGTACGCGAGCCTCAACCAGCGCTACGACATCGTGGGCTTCGACCCGCGCGGCACCGGTGAGAGCGACGCCGCGCTGGACTGCAAGGCCAACCAGGAGACCGAGGGCATCTACTCGATCCCCTACGCGACGCCGGAGACCGACCCCAACGCGCTGCTGGCCAAGGACAAGAAGTACGTCAAGCAGTGCGTGGCGCTCAACAAGGCGATCCTGCCCTACGTGACGACCGGCAACGTCGTCCGCGACCTCGACCTCCTGCGCCAGGGCGTCGGCGACCAGAAGCTCAACTACCTCGGCTTCTCCTACGGCACGTTCATCGGCGCGACCTACGCGTCGCTGTTCCCCGGCAAGCTCGGCCACGTGGTGCTCGACGGCCCGGTCGACGCCGACGGCTACATCAACCATCCGACCAAGGACCTGCAGGCCCAGACCGGCGCGTTCGAGCGTGAGCTCGGCCGCTTCTTCCAGGCCTGCGCGGCCGACCAGACCGCGTGCCTCGGCTTCGGCGGCTCCGATCCGCACCAGGCCTTCGACGACCTCGTCGCCCAGGCCAACGCGCATCCGATCCCGGCCGACGCCTACACGCCCGACCCGCGGCCGGTCACCGGCGACGACATCCTCAACGCCACGATCTACAACCTGTACGCCAAGCAGTACTGGAAGTACATCGCCCAGGACCTGATCGCCGCGGCCAACGGGGACGGCTCCCTGATCCGCTACGACAGCGACTCGGCGTTCGGCAACAACTACGACGGCACGTTCGACCCGGGCAGCGACCGCTACTTCCTGATCGGCGCGATCGAGCAGAAGTACTCGCCCAAGGTCCAGAAGTACTTCAACCTGGGCAAGGCGTCCTACGACACGTTCGACCACTTCTGGTTCAACAACGGCTACGTCGAGCTCAACTACGGGCTGTTCAACGTGTTCGGCCCGCAGCCCAACGGCCGCTACGGCGGGCCGTTCAGGGTGCCCGGCGGCGCGGCGACGCCGCTCGTGGTCGCCACGACCTACGACCCGGCCACGCCCTACCGGGGCGCCAAGGCGCTGGTCCGCGACCTCGGCAACGCCCGCCTGCTGACGATGGCCGGCGACGGCCACACCGCCTACGGCGGCAACTCGCCGTGCATCGACACGGCGGTCGACGCCTACATGTTCGACGGGACCCTCCCCGCCGACGGCACCGTGTGCAAGCAGGACGTGCCGTTCGCCCAGCCCGACCCGACCTCGGACTACAAGGTCAGCTCGCTCAAGGCGCAGGCGCTCGGCGTCCAGAAGTTCCGCGACCGGGCCCGCGTCAGCGCGCTGCACGCCAAGCCGCTGGTGGTGGCGCCCTAGCGGCCGTTCGCGCCCTAGCGGCCGTTCGCGCCCTAGCGGCCG
>JAOPZD010000360.1 GCA_025964295.1 Conexibacter sp. | reverse complement strand
CGCTCGATCTCGGTGCCCAGGCGCTCCAGCGCCGGCAGCAGTGGCTCGTCGCTCATCGCTCCTCCCCTCCGTTCAGCCGGCGCGGCTCCAGCGCCGCGCCCATCGCCCGCAGGCCGCGCGAGACCCGCGCCCGCGCCGTCGCCTCGGTCACGCCCAGCGAGCGCGCGACCTCGTCGTAGGGGCGCTCCTCCACGACGCGCAGCCGCAGCGCCTCGCGCTGCTCGCCGCTCAGCTTGGCCAGCTCGGCGCCGAGCGTGGCCCGCAGCTGCGGCAGCCCGGCGCGGCGCTCGACCTCGGCGATCTCGTCCGGCGCCAGCACCGGCACCGCGATCCCGACGCGCTCGACGAGCCGCCGGTCGAGCATGCCCTTGCGCAGGAAGCCCGCGATCTGGCGCCGGGCGATCGTCAGCAGCCACGCGCGCGCCTCGGGCTCCGTGGTCCCGTGGAACCCGCGCCGGCCGCGGAAGGCCTGGGCGAACGTCTCGGCGGTGAGGTCCAGCGCGGTCTCGGCGTCGAGCACGCGGCGCGCGCAGAACGTCAGCAGCATCGGGCTCTCGCGGCGGTAGAGGTCCACGAAGCCCTGCGCATCGGTCAACGGGGCCACCAGGCGCCGCGCCGGCTCCGCTTCGGTGTGGTCCGCGACGCCCATCCACCCGACAAGTGGGGAGCAGCGACGATCTTGTGACGGGCGCCCTAGGCTGCCGTCCATGAGCTCCCCCGCCGCGGTCGTCGTCGCCGCCACCGTCCAGGTCAAGGACGACGCCCAGGACCAGGCCCTCGCCGTTATCACCACCGCGAGCGAGGCGACCCACACCGAGCCCGGCTGCCTCGCCTACGCCCTGCACCGCGACACCCAGGACCCCACCCGCTTCGTGATCATCGAGAAGTGGGTCTCCCAGGACGCGCTGCAGGAGCACGGCCAGACCCCGCACCTCAAGCAGCTCTTCGCCGACCTCGGCCCCCTCCTGACCGGCGCGCCGACGATCACCTACACCTCGCCGCTGCCGGTGGGCGACGGGGCCAAGAGCACCATCTAGCTCCGCTGCGCCAACGCTAGGTCATGTCAGCGCCGCCGCCAGCCGGTGGTGGCGCAGCCGCTCCGGCGGCGCGCCGTGCAGGAGCCATTGGCCGTCGTCGCGCCGGCTCAGCGCGCCCTCGCGGGCGAGGTCGCCCATCGCGGTGGTCACCGAGGGACGGTGGGCGCCGACGAGCATCGCCAGGCGCTCGTGGTTGAGCGGCAGCGGCACCACGACGCCCTCGGGCGTGACCCGGCCCCAGCGCTCGGCGAGGTGCCACAGCGTCAGGCGCAGGCGGTCGTCGACGCGCTGGTGGTGGGAGATCGCCAGCGCGACGGCCAGCGCGTGGGCACGGCGGATGCCGCGGCTGAACAGCTCGACGCCGAGCTGCGGATACGGCGCCAGGCGCTGGACCAGCGCGTGGTCCAGCACGGCCAGGCGCGTGGGCTCGAGGACCTCCCAGCCGACCTCGGCCTGGACGTGCGAGCCGTCCGGGTCCCACTGCCACGGGCGCATCACGTCACCGGGGCCGAGCAGCTCGCAGCAGGAGCGCCCCAGGACCTCGACCTCGCGCGCCAGCAGGCCCTCGTAGATGAGGAACCCGCGGTGATGGGTCTCGGGCTCCATCGCGGCGGCGGCGTCCCACGCGCCCGGGCTCAGCCGCTGCACGCGCGTGCGCGCATCCAGCCGCGCGCGGTCGGCGGTCGCGGGGTCGAGCCCGTCGGCGAAGTCCGGGTCGGCGTCGAGCAGGCTGATCACGTCGGCGGCCACGGCGGGCGGTGTACCCGTTCCGGGCTCCCAAACGTCGGAATGCCGACGTCGAAGCTCCGACGGGCCGGCTCGGCGCGGCGCCGGAGCGCTCCTAGCTTGCGTGGCTCGCACCCACGACCCTCAAGGAGGCGCCGCGCCATGCTCTGGCTCATCGTCGGGATCGTCCTGCTGATCATCGCGATCGCGGGCGGCACGATCATCCACCCCATCCTGTTCGTCCTCGCGATCCTCGCGCTGCTGGCGTTCTTCACCGGCGCCCGCGGCCGCGGCCGCGCGCTGTGACCATGTCCGCGCAGCGCGTGACGCACGTCGCGCTGTGCGGCGAGCTGGACCCGGTCGGCGCGCCGCGCGCCGGCCGGGAGCTCGCCGCCGCGCTGACGTCCGGCGCCGACGCCGTGGTCGTCCACCTCGACGACGTCACGTTCATCGACTCCACCGGGCTGCGCACGCTGCTGACCGCCGCCGACGCCGCACACCGCCGCTCCGTCGACCTCCGCCTCCTGCCCGGCCCCGACGCCGTCATGGACGTCGTCGAGGCGGCGGCCCTCGGCGGGCGCCTGCCCTTCGTCGGCTGGCCGTAGCGTCGCCGGCGGCGTGGCTCGGCCGTCTTGACGGCGCGGGGCGGACGCTTCGGGCCCGAATCGCCCCCGGCGCGCCCCCACCAGGGCCCAGCCACACCGCCGGCGGTCGCGTCGCTCCACGCGCTCTCGCCGTCATCGCCAACGCACCCCGCCGCGCACCCTCGCCCCCAGCGCCGGAGCGGGACGCCCCCGGGAAGCGACGACCTCACCCATGAACGACGTCCCCCTACAACACCCGCGTGGCCACCAGGTAAGCCAGCATCGCCGCGCCGAGCCCGCGGCGAAACCCGTTGACACCCTGCAACAGCTCCTGGAGCGCCCAGATGGCGAGGCCGGCGCTGCCGACGATCGCGGCGACGTCGTGGACCCCACCGCCGGTCGCGCCCGCCACGCCGCCGGCCACCAGCCCGACGATGAGCGGGCCGTTGGGCAGTTGGACGAGGACGAAGCGCGACGGCCAGCCCTGCTGGCCGCGGCGCCAGAGGTCGCGGAGGGCCGGCACGTCGCCCACCATAAGGGCCGGGGCGGCGAGTTCGGCTCGCCGCCCCGGAGCTGTCGTGCTGCGTGTCGCTTGCGAGGCCTACTCGTAGGCCAGCGACTCGAGCACGTTGAGGCGGGAGGCGCGGCGGGCCGGGAGGACCGCCGCCAGCACGCCGGCGAAGGCGGTCGCGATCAGCAGGCCCACCAGGGTCCCGATCGGGATCGACAGCTGGAAGTCGTCGATCGCCCTGGTCACCAGGATCGACAGCACGATGCCCAGCACGAGCCCGATGACGGCGCCGATCTGCGCGGTGATGATCGCCTCGTAGCGGATCATCCGCCGCACCTGGCGGCGCGACATGCCGATCGCCCGCAGCAGGCCGATCTCGCGCGTGCGCTCGGAGATCGAGAGCACGAGCGTGTTGACGATCCCGAACAGCGACACGATGATCGCCATCGCCAGCAGCGCGTAGATCAACAGCAGGACCTGGTCGATCTGCTTGGCCTGGTTGTCGATGAACTCGGAGTTCGTCAGCGCCTCGGCCTCCGGGAAGCGATCGTTCAGCACCTTGTCGATCGCCGCCTTGACCTGGCCCGCGGGCCGGGTCCCGTCGTAGCCGACGAGCACGAACGCGTCCTTGCGGAACCCGAAGTCCCGCTCCAGCACGCTGTTGGCCACCGTGAGGTTGCCGGTCAGCCCGCCCTTGTCATAGGAGATGCCGACGACCTTGAGCGGCAGCGTGCGCCGCAGGCTGGTCTGGAGGCTCAGCGTCTGGCCCACCTTGACGTCGTTGTCCTCGGCGTACTTCTTGCCGACGATCACCGTGCCCGGCCCGAGCTGCTGCCACGTCGCGTCGCTGCCCTGCTTCCAGCCCGAGTGGTAGAGGCTCGCGAACGTCGCCTGGTCGATGCCGGTGACGCCCTGCTTCTTGCCGTCGACCTTGGCCTGGCCGAAGCGCACGGCGGCGACGTCCTTGACGCCGGGCACCCGGGCGACCGTCCTGGTGGCCTGCGGCGTGAACGAGC
>JAOPZD010000325.1 GCA_025964295.1 Conexibacter sp. | reverse complement strand
GGCAGCGCGACGGGCCGCGGCGCCCGGTGGACCGCCAGCTTGCGGACGTACTCCGGCACGTGCCAGACCGAGTGGCTGCCCAGCGCGAAGTGGCCGACGTCGCCGGCGCCCAGGATGGCCGTCTCCCCGTCGTCGCCGGTCACGTGGACCTCGCCGTCGAGGATGTGGACGACCTCGTCGACGCCGAAGTGCCAGTGGAAGCGCCCTGCCGTGCAGTCCCACAGGTGGGTGCTCACCAGCCCGTCGTCTGACGCGGTGAGCTGCACGGAGCGGGCGACCGGCTCGCCCTCGATGACGTGCGCGGCCGTGATCGGCGCCGCGCCGAGGTCATGACGGCGTGCGTCAGCCGTGAGGAACCCTGATTGCCCCATGGCCGGGTAGTCGGCCGCTACGCGGGTGCTTTGACCTCGATGACCTCGACGCCCGCCGCCTCCAGGACGTCGCGCCCGTCGAGCACCGCGTAGCCGCGGCGGTAGTACAGCCGCGCGATCCCGGCGTTGGCGATCAGCTTCGCGCACGGGGGACAGGGGAAGTCGGTGACGTAGAGGACGCCGCCCGCGGTCGCGCGGCCCTCGCGGGCCGCGCGGGCGATCAGCGCCGCCTCGGCGTGCGTGGCGGTCGACAGCTCCAGCTCGACGCCTTGGGTGAAGTTCGACCGCGGATCGCCGACGGCGTAGGCTGCGTGGGGGTGGGGGTGGTGCTCGTTGGACGCCGCGTCGATCGTCCCGTCGGCGAAGCGCAGCGCCGCGCCGACCTGGCGCCACCAGTCGACGCTGTGGCGCGCGACCTCCTCGGCGGCGGTGCCGATGTCGGCGAACGCCTCGTCCTCGCCGACCTGCGCGACCGGCTGGGGGTCGAGCAGCTGCACCGTCCTGGTCTTGTCCCAGCGCAGGAACGCCGGGTCGTAGCGCACCGCGGCGCGCGGGAACCAGCGCTCGACGACGGCGTAGCTGACGTCCTCGGCGGGCAGGACCAGCGACAGCGCGGGCTCGCCCGCCAGCCGTCCGGCCCCGAGCTCGTCGAGGACCGCGACCGATGACCCGATCTGCCACGCGCCGATCGCCGCCGCGGCGTCGGCGGCCGGCAGCGCGCGCACGTCCTTGGCCAGCGGCCGGTAGTCGGCGTGCAGCTCGGGCCCGATCAGGAAGACGCGCCGGTCGCGGCCGTGGCGCTCGAGGAAGCGGCGGTAGCCCTCGTGCAGGACCGGGACGTAGGCGAGGACGACCTCGCTCACGGCCTCATCCGCGGCGCAGCGTCTCGTCGATGAGCCCGGGCAGGACCTCCGCGAGCTTGGGCCCCAGCTTGTCGCCCAGGTTCATGTACATCTGCCGGATCCGCTCCGACGTCGTGACCGAGGCCTGGCGCTCGATGACGGCGATCTCGCCCACGATCTCGTCGAGCTCCGTCAGCTGCTGCGGCGTGTAGGAGTGGTCGGCCGTCAGGACCAGGACGTCGGGCTCGACGGCCTTGATCAGCCCCCAGGACGGGTCCTCGTCCTGCTTGAGGTAGATCAGGTCGACGGGGCGCTGGTGGGCCAGCAGCTCCAGCCGCTCGTGCTCGGGCACCATCGGCCGGTCGTCGCCCTTGCGGCGGCGGATCTTCGCGTCGCTGTCGACGCCCACGACGAGGATCCCGCCGAGCTCCTTCGCGCGCGCGAGGTACTTGACGTGGCCGAGGTGGATCAGGTCGAACGACCCGGACGTCAGGACGATGCGGTACCCGAGACCCTTGAGGTGGGAGACCACGCGGGCCATCTCCTCGAGCGACGGGACCAGGCGGTCGGCGAAGTTGACGTCCTGGCTCAGGACGCCGCTGGTGGCGGCCATGGGCGCAAGGATAGAGGCGGGCGCGGCGGATCGTTCGGGGTCGAGATGACGTCCGTCCGCCGCGACCTCCACCATCTCCCGTCCCCCGCCATGCCGAACTACCTCCCTTACGACCAACGCCGCCCCAGCACGCAGTACCGCGACCTCCTGCGCACGATCCGCGACGACGGCGTGCGGGTGGACACCAAGCAGGGCGAGGGCGCGCTGGCCGTCGCCGGCGTCCAGATGCGCTTCCCGATGGCCCACGGCGCGGCGGTCATCACCGAGCGGTCGATCGCCGGGTTCGCGAACAAGGCCATCGGCGAGCTGTGCGCGTTCATCAACGGCGCCCGGACGCTGGAGGAGCTCGCGGCGTTCGGCTGCGACTGGTGGGACGCGTGGGCGACGCCGGAGAAGACGGCCTCGCGCGGGCTGCAGCCCGGCGACCTCGGGCCGGGGTCCTACGGCCACGCCTTCCGGCACTTCACGACGAACCTCGACGACCCCGAGGACCCGGGGTTCGACCAGCTGCCGCATCTCATCAAGAAGCTGCAGGACCTCCCGCTGGACCGCACCGCGGTCATGAGCCCGTGGATCCCGAACGCCAACCACCGCGAGGCGGGCGTCAAGTCGCGCAACACGATCGCGCCCTGCCACGGCTGGATCCACGCGCTGGTGTTCAACGACAAGCTGCACCTGGTCCACAACCAGCGCTCGGGCGACACGCCGATCGGCGTGCCGTCCAACATGGCGCAGTACACCGCGCTGGGGCTGATGATCGAGCAGCTGACGGGCTATGAGTTCGTCGAGTACGTGCACTGGATCCAGTACGCCCACATCTACGCCAACCAGTTCGAGGCCGTCGACGAGCTGCTGGCGCGCGAGCCGCGCGCGCTCCCGACGCTGACGCTGACCGAGGCGGGGCGGCGGGTCACCGACATCCACGACTTCCGCGCCGAGCACTTCGTGCTGGAGGACTACGACCCGCACCCGGCGATGCGGGGGATCCCGGTCCTGACGTGACCGTGGCGCTGGTGGTCGCGTACTCCGCGAACCGCGTGATCGGCCGCGACGGCGGGCTGCCGTGGCACCTGCCGAGCGACATGCGCCACTTCCGCGAGCTCACCACGGGCGCGACGGTGGTGATGGGTCGCAAGACCTATGAGTCGATCCCGGAGCGGTTCCGGCCGCTGCCGGGGCGGCGCAACCTCGTGCTGTCGCGCTCGGGGTTCGCGGCGCCCGGGGCGGAGGTGCTCGGGTCCCTGGGCGAGGCGCTGGACGCGGCCGGCGGCGACTGCTTCGTCATCGGCGGCGGCGCCACCTACGCCGAGGCCCTGCCGCTGGCCGCGCGGGTGTACGCCACCGAGGTGGAGGGGGACGTCGACGGCGACACGTCCTTCCCGCCGCTGGACCCCGCCGCCTGGACCTGCGTCGCCGAGGGCCACCGCATCGCCGAGAACGACCACGCCTTCACCATCCGGGTCTATGAGCGACGCTCCTGACCTCCGCGGGCCTCTGTACTACCTCGACGCCGCCCGCTCGCCCGAGCAGCGGGCGTACATGGAGGACTTGGAGGCGGCGCGGATCTGCATCTTCTGCCCGGAGCACGTCGCGACCCACCACCGCCAGCCGGTCGAGCACCGCGGCGAGCACTGGTACGTCACCCGCAACGACTTCCCCTACGCGGGCACCGTCGCGCACCACCTGATCGTCCCGCACCGCCACGTCCGGTCCTTCGACGAGCTGCCCGACGCGGCGGGCGCCGAGCTGTGGGCGCTGCAGCGCATGCTCAAGGAGCGCCACGCGCCGCTGGCCACCGCGTCGGTCATGCGCTCGGGCGACATGCGCTACAACGGCGGCTCGGTCGCGCACCTCCACATGCACTTCGTGGTCCTCGACGACGCGCCGCAGAAGACCGTGCGCTTCAAGGTCAGCGCGGACGCGGGCTGAGCGTCGGCGTGTGGTCCGCGGGCCGCGTGGGAGACGCGGCCGGGGGATAGCTGCAGGGCGGGCGTCGCCGACGCCGCCTACCCTTGTGGAGACATCGGTCTTTCGCCGTCGGCTGCTCGTGCCCGTCCCGCGCTCGACCACGTGGTGGAAGGGAGGGCGTTCATGGCGGTGCAGTCAGACGAGGCGCGGATGCCCGCGCACGGGGATGTGGCGGCGCAGGGGCGCCACGGCGCCTCCGCGGCCGCCGCGCC
>JAOPZD010000284.1 GCA_025964295.1 Conexibacter sp. | reverse complement strand
CGGCTTCGCCCGCTGGGCCGCGGTCATCGAGCGCCGCCCCGCCGTCTTCGCCGCCGGCGCGCTCGTCGTCCTGCTGCTCGTCGCCAGCCCGGTGACCGGCATGCGCCTGGGCAGCGGCGACGCGGGCAACGACAGCCCGTCGAAGACCACGCGCAAGGCCTATGACCTGCTCTCGCACGGCTTCGGCCCCGGCTTCAACGGTCCGCTGCTGGTCGTCGCCGACGTCCAGAAGGGCGCCGGCGGGACCGCGCAGCTCGCCCAGCTGCGCACCGCGCTGGCCGACACCAAGGGCGTCGCCGCCGTCGGCGCGCCGAACCTCAACGCCCAGGGCAACGCCGCGACGCTGACGGTGATCCCGACCAGCAAGCCGCAGGACGCCGCCACCAAGGACCTGCTGTCGGACCTGCGCGACCACGTGGTGCCGTCGGTCACCCGCGGCGCGCCCGCGCTGACCGACGTCAGCATCGGCGGGACCACGGCCTCGACCGTCGACTTCGGCGACGTGCTGTCGTCCAAGCTGCCGCTGTTCATCGGCGTCGTGATCGGCCTGTCGCTGCTGCTGCTGGCGATCGTGTTCCGCTCGATCCTGATCCCGGCCAAGGCGGCGGTGCTCAACCTGCTGAGCATCGGCGCGGCGCTGGGGGTCATCACCTTCATCTTCCAGGACGGCCACCTGGCCTCGCTGATCGGGGTGCAGACGACGGGCCCGGTCGAGCCGTTCCTGCCGGTGATGCTGTTCGCCATCATCTTCGGGCTGTCGATGGACTACGAGGTCTTCCTCGTGACGCGGATGCACGAGGAGTGGGAGCAGACCAAGGACCCGCACTACGCGGTGCGCCACGGCCTGGCGCTGACCGGCAAGGTCGTCATGGCCGCGGCGATCATCATGATCTCGGTCTTCGGCTCGTTCGTCCTGGGCGACGACCGGACGATCAAGCTGTTCGGCATCGGCCTCGCCTCCGCCGTCCTGTTCGACGCCTTCGTCATCCGGCTGATCCTCGTGCCTGCGCTGATGCACCTCTTCGGCCGCGCGAGCTGGTGGATGCCCGCCGCGCTGGAGCGGCGCCTGCCGCGCCTGTCGATCGAGGGTCCGGCGCCGGATGCCGAGGAGGCCGAGGAGCGCGACCGCGTGCCGGTGCACGCCTGAGCGCGAACCTGACGTTCACGTGAGATAGAAGTTCGGGTAGCATCGAACCTCGATGTCTGCCGCCAACGCCTCCTCCGCCCAGCCGCGACGCCGGATCGGGGTGAGCGCCGACCACGAGCACTACAAGTGGTGGGCGCTGAGCTGCACGTCGCTGGGCATGCTCCTGGCGACGATCAACTCGGGCACGCTGGTGATCGCGCTGCCCGACCTCGAGAAGGCGCTCGGGGTCGGGCTGCTCACGCTGGTGTGGGTGATCCTCGCGTTCATGATCGCCTCGACGGTCCTGGTGCTCACCTTCGGCCGGCTCAGCGACCTGTTCGGCCGCAAGAAGGCGTTCGTCGCGGGCTTCGCGGTCTTCACGATCGCCTCGCTGGGCGCGGGCTTCGCGACCGGCGGGACCGACCTGATCCTCTGGCGGATCGTGCAGGGCATCGGCGGCGCGCTGCTGTTCGCCAACGCCTCCGCCCTGGTCACCGACGCCTTCCCGCGCGAGCAGCTCGGCGTCGCGATGGGCACCAACGTGATGGTCGCGGGCGTCGGCCTCGTGCTCGGCCCGGTGCTCGGCGGCGCGCTGGTGACGATCTCCTGGCACTGGGTCTTCTGGTTCAACGTGCCCTTCGGGATCGCCGGGACGCTGTGGGCGGGCACGGTGCTGCAGGAGCTCATGCGCCCCGAGGTCGACCACCGCTTCGACTGGTGGGGGACGCTCACGTTCGTCGTCGGGCTCACCGGCCTGACCTACGGGATCTCGCGCGGCGGGATCGTCGGCTGGAACGACGCGCACACGATCGTCGCGCTGGCGCTGGCTGTCGTCCTGCTGCCCGCCTTCGTCGTGGTCGAGCGCCGCGTCGCCTCGCCGATGCTCGACCTGTCGCTGTTCGCCGACCGGGGCTTCGCGGCCGCCACCGGCGCGGCGTTCCTCTCGGGCCTGTCGCGCTTCGCGCTGACCTTCGTGTTCGTCCTGTACTTCCAGGGCGCGCTGGGCGACGACCCGATCCTCGCGGGCGTCAAGCTCGCGCCGCTGGCGCTGGGCATGCTGATCTCCTCGCCGCTGGCCGGCGCCTACGCCGACCGCCACGGCGCCCGCACGCTGGCCGCGCTCGGGATGGTCGTGTGCGCGATCGGCCTGGTCGGGATGACGACGCTGGGCACCGGCTCGTCGTACTGGTGGGCCGCGACGTGGCTGCTGGTCAACGGCCTCGGCTCCGGGATGTTCAACTCCCCCAACACGGCCGCGATGATGGGCACCGTGCCCGCGCACCGCCGCGGGATCGCGGGCGGTACGCGGATGATGCTGCAGAACACGGGCTCGGTCCTGTCGATCGCCTTCGTGCTGGCGATCGTCACCGCCGCGGTGCCCACCAAGGTCCTGTTGTCGATCTTCTCCGGCGTGTCCTCCGGGCTGTCGGACGCGGCGCTGGCGCCGTTCATCCACAACATGCACGTCGCGCTGTGGGTGCTGGCCGCGACGGCGCTGGCGGGCGCCGGCGTCTCGCTGCTGCGCCCGAGCCAGGCCAAGGACGGCGCCGAGCCGGTCCGGGTGGCCGCATGAGCACCGTGGAGGAGCCCGCGGCGCTGCTGCGCATCGGCGAGGTCGCCAGGCTCGTGGGCACGACGCCGCGGACGATCCGCTACTACGAGGAGATCGGGCTGCTCGGCGGCGGCGGGGCGCGCGCGGCCGGCCAGCACCGCAGCTACGGCGAGGGCGAGGTCGAGCGCCTGCGCGAGGCGCTGCGGCTCAAGGCGCTGCTCGGCGTCAGCCTCGAGGAGCTCAAGGAGCTGCTGGAGGCCGAGGAGGCCCGCGGCGTCCTGCGCGAGGAGTGGCACCACGGCAACCCCGGCGCCCGCCGCCGCCGCGAGATCCTCGACCAGGCGCTCGGCCACGTCGACCGCCAGCTCGAGCTGCTGGCCCACCGCCGCGCCGAGATCGCCAAGGCCGAGCGCGAGCTCACCGAGCGCCGCACGCGCCTGCGGGAGCGCATCGCCGGCGAGGGCTGAGCGGGGGCTGGGTGGCCTGACGCTACCGTCGAGGCCATGTCGCTCACCCAGTCGCCCGGACCGCTCGCCGGCCAGCCCGGCCCCACGAACTACGAGATCGACGGCCCGCAGCACCGGCTGCTGGCGACGCCGCTGCCGCGGCGGATCCGCGCCGAGCTCGGCGGCGAGGTCGTCCTCGACACCGAGGGCGCGATCTTCGTCCACGAGACGGGGCTGAAGCCCGCGCTCTACGTCCCGCTGGCCGACGTGCGCGACGGCGCGCTGGAGCGCACCGACCACACGACCCACTGCCCGTTCAAGGGCGACGCGAGCTACCGGACGATCACCGTCGGCGACGGCGTCGCCGAGAACGCCCTGTGGGTCTACGACGCGCCGCTGCAGGACGCCGCCTGGCTGGAGGGCTACGCGGGCGTCTACCTCGACCGCCTGGACCGCTGGTACGACGAGGACGAGGAGGTCCTGGGCTTCCCGGACCCCTACCACCGCGTCGACGTGCGCCGCACGAGCCGCCGCGTCGAGGTCCGCGCCCAGGGCGAGCTCGTCGTCGTCTCCGAGCGCGCGCTGCTGCTCGCCGAGACCGCCCTGGCCAACCGCTTCTACGTCCCGCGCGAGGACGTCTCGGCCAAGCTGCACGGCCCGACCGACACCACGTCCTGGTGCCCGTACAAGGGCACGGCGACCTACTGGAACCTCGAGCTCGCCGACGGCACGGTCCTGACCGACGCGGTCTGGAGCTACGAGACGCCCTACCCGGAGTCCCAGCCCGTCCAGGGCCTGGTCTCGTTCTGGGGCGACGACGTCGTGGTCTCTGTGACTTCTGTGTGACGCCGTTCATGCGCCCTTGAGGTGGACGTGAGAGGTTGCCACCCGTGAACGGCGGGGGCACGCGACGGGAACGCGGGGCGCTGCGCACGCTGCGCGCGCACCGCTGGTTCGCGCTGCTGACGATGACGCGCGTGCTCGGCGCCACGCTGGGCATGGCGCTGCTGCTCGCGCATCGCGTCACCCACGCCGACCCGCTGCTGGCGCTGGTCACCGCGGCCTGGACGCCGGTGAGCCTGCTGCTCATCCGCCAGACCGAGGACGCGCCGTGGGCGCCTGCCGTCTGGGCGCTCGACGCGTTCGCCGCCCTGGGGCTGGTGCTCGCCGGCGGCGACTGGCGCAGCCCGTTCTACGTGTTCGCGCTCACGACGCTCGTGATGCCCGCGACCTCGCTGCCCTGGCGCGTGGCGGTGCTGTGGGGCCTGGGCTTCTCGGGCTGCTACGGGGTCGTCGCGCTGCTCACCAACAAGGTCCCGGCCGACACGCTGACCAACACCATCAGGTTGGAGACGCTGGCGACGCACCTCTTCGTCCCGGTCGTCATCACCACCACCTTGGCCTACTCCAGCGTCCTGCTGGAGCGGCTGCGCCTGGCCCGCGGGCACTCCGAGCGCCTGGCGCTGCAGGCCGAGCGCCAGCGGATCGCGTGGGAGCTGCACGACTCCGCCAAGCAGCGCGTGCACGCCGCACACCTGATGCTCACCGCGCTGGACGGCGCGGTGGCCGACGAGCAGGGCCGCCTGCTGCTCGACGGCGCCGTCGCCGAGCTGCGCGCCGCGACGTCGGACATGGAGACCAGCGTCGCCGAGCTGCGCACGCCGCTGGACGGGCGGCCGGTCGACGAGCTGCTGCGCGAGCGCGCGGCCGAGCTCAGCCGCGCCGGCGTGGCGCGCATCGACGTCTCCGGCCGGCTGCCCGCGCTGCCGCCGCTCGTCGCCGCCCACACCTTCCGCATCGCCGCAGAGGCGCTCACCAACGCCGTGCGCCACGCGCGCTGCTCGGCGATCTCCGTGACGCTCGCGTCCGGCGCCGGCGAGGTCACCCTCGTCATCGCCGACGACGGCGTCGGCATGCCGGCCGAGCCGCGCCCCGGCGGCCACGGCCTGCGCTCCATGCACGGCCGCGCGGAGACGATCGGCGCACGCCTGCAGATCGGTCCCGGCCCCGGAGGGCACGGCACGGCCGTCGCCCTCGCTCTCCCCCACCCCGGAGGTTCCCCATGATCCGCCTGCTCATCGTCGACGACCACCCCGCGATGCGCGCAGGGCTGACCGCCGTCCTGCGCGCCGAGCCCGGCATCGTCCCGCTGGGCACCGCCTCCTCGGAGGAGGACCTCGGCCCGATGCTCAGCCGCACGCGGCCGGACGTCGTGCTGCTCGACTACCACCTGCCCGGCGCCGACGGGCTCAAGCTCTGCCGCCGCCTCAAGCGCGAGCTGCCCGCGCCGGGGGTCCTCTTGTACTCCGCCTACGCCGACGGCGCCCTGGTCGTCCCCGCGATCCTCGCGGGCGCCGACGGCCTGCTGAACAAGAGCGCGCCGGCGCCGGAGCTGTTCGACGCGCTGCGGGCCGTCGGGCGCGGCGACCGGGTCCTGCCGCCGGTGCCGCGCGAGCTGGTGGAGGCGGCGGGCAGCCGCGTCGACGCCGAGGACCTGCCGATCCTGGCGATGATGGTCGACGGCGTCCCGCCGGTCGAGGTCGCCGA
>JAOPZD010000266.1 GCA_025964295.1 Conexibacter sp. | reverse complement strand
CGCCGGGGTCATCACGATCACGGCGGGGACGGCCGGCGGCGCGGGCAGCGCCTTGCCCTTGGTCAGCACGCCGGCCAGCGCCACGCCGAGCAGCGCCGCGCCGGCGACGAGCGTGACGAGCGCGATGGCCAGCGGCCACCGCTCCCGGGGCGGAGTGGGCAAGGACGGCTCGTGGGACATCGGGAAGGGTCCGCTGAGCATAGAGGCGCCGGCCCGGCGCGGCGCGCGGTCCCCGCCCGTTCGGGGGGCCGCGCCGCGAGGCTCAGGCCAGCGTGGCCAGCAAGGCGCCCTCGTGCTCGAGCAGGCGGCGCTTGCGGTCCAGGCCGCCCGCGTAGCCGGTCAGCGCGCCCTTGGCCCCGATGACGCGGTGGCACGGCACGATCAGCGGCAGCGGGTTGCGGCCGTTGGCGGCGCCGACCGCGCGGGCCGCTCCGGGCGCGTCGAGCGCGGCGGCGATCTCGCCGTAGGTCGTCGTCGTGCCGTACGGGATCGCGGCGACATACGCCCAGACCCGGCGCTCGAACGCGCCGCCGAAGCGCGGGCGCAGCGGCAGGTCGAACTCGGTGCGCAGCCCGTCGGCGTAGCCGCGCAGCTGGCGCGCGGCCTCGCCGAGGAGGCCGTCGTCGCGGCGCGGCGAGCCAGGCGGGACGTCGGCGACGTCGAAGCGGATCTCGCACAGCGCGTCGCCGTCGGCGAGCAGCACGACCTCCCCGATCGGCGTCTCGGCGGTCGTGTGGGTCAGCGGCATGGCACGGCGCTCCTTCCAGGTGGCGTACTCGGCGGGCAGGCAGGTCGCGCACGGCCGGTAGCCGGCCGCGACGGCCGTGGCCTCGTCGGCGAAGAACACGCGGTCGGCGACGTAGCCGCCGCGCGCGATGGCGCGGGCGGCGCCGGGGCACCCGAGCGTCCCGTAGATCCGGTCGGCGCGGTGGCCGCCGAGCAGCCCGGGCGTCGCTGAGGCGTACGGGAGGTTGCCGGTGTCGATGAGCGTGTACTTCTTCATGGATGTTGGAACGCGCCGCGCGCGTTCGGCGTGAGATCGCCCCGTAGCATCGCGTTCGCCATGGACGACCTGCTCAAGCTCGCCGCCGACGCCGGCCACGACATCTCCAACGCCGAGGACGCCCTGGAGGAGGGCGCGCACGACAGCGCCCGCGACGCGCTCGACCGCGCCGCCGACCGCCTCGTCGACCTCCGCGCCCGCTGGCCCGAGATGTCCGCGGCCGAGCGCGCCATCGTCGGCCCCTCCGCCAAGGTCGTCCGCGAGCGCCTCGACGCCGCCGCCGCCCGGATCCCGGCCCGCAAGACCCTCTCGGAGGGCACCGCCGAGGTCGACCCGGAGCAGGAGGCCGAGCCCGAGCCCCCCGCGGGTCCTTGACAGTCCGGCACACACCGTTGCCCCGGCCGTCGCGGTGGGTCTACGCTCGCGCGACTAGGACCCGGATCGTCGGTGGAGGGAAGCACTGTGAAGATCGGAGCGGTGTTCAACAGCGACCTGTCGGACGTGCACTACCGCGTCGTGGTGCCGTTGCGCGAGCTGGCGCGGCGCGGCCACGAGGTCGTCTACGTCCAGCCGGACGCCAGCGGCCACGTGGCGCCCGAGCGGCTGATGGACTGCGACGCGGTCCACGTCCACCGACGGGCGGAGCGCGACGTCGTCGACTGCGCCGACGAGCTGCGCGGCGCGGGGGTCGCGATCACCTGGGACACCGACGACGACCCGCGACTGCCCGTGTCCGATGAGCTGGGCGGCGAGCTGCTGGGCAGCAGCCGGCGCGAGCGCGAGTTTCGCCGCCAGCTGGCGATGATGTCCCGCGCACGGATCGTCACGACGCCGTGCGAGGCGCTGGCCGAGCGCTACCGCCAGGTCCACGACGGCGACGTCGTCGTGATCGAGAACTACCTCTGCGACGAGCAGTTCGCCTTCGCCTCGCGCGAGCACCGCGGCGTCGTCGTGGGCTGGGTCGCCGATCCCGAGCAGGCGGGCGACGCCGAGCGCCTGGGCACCGCCGCCATGCTGCGGCGCGTGATGGAGCGCGACCCGCGCGTGCACGTGGTGACCGTCGGCGTCCGGCTCGACCTCGACCCCGAGCGCTCCACCTACCACCGCTCCCTGCCCTTCGAGCACAAGGCCGCCTACCTGCGCCAGATCGACATCGGCCTCGCGCCGCTGGCCGACCTGCCGGCCAACGCGGCGCGCTCCAACGTCACCGTCAAGGAGTACGCGGCCGCCGGCGTCCCCTGGATCGCCTCCGCCCGCGCGCCGTACCTCGGCACGGGCGAGGCCGAGGGCGGCATGCTCGCCGGCGACGACGACTGGGAGGCCGCGATCCTCTCGCTGACCGGCGCGCGCTTCCGCCGCCGCCAGCTGCGCCGCTACGCCGAGCAGTGGGCCAAGTCCCATCACATCGCCGCGCACGCCGACCAGTGGGAGTCCGTCTTCGAGACCGCCACCGCCACTGTGCGACAGGCGGCCTGACCAGCCTCACGGCCCCGCCCGCCGGCGCGCAGGCGGGCGGGGCGCGACACGAGGCGCGGGGGCGATCCGCTGACCGCACCGTGAGACCTGGCGCGCCGGTGGGTACCACCCAGGCATGGTCGCGATCATCGTCATCCTCGCCGTCCTGGTCGTCGTCGCCATCGGCGCCGGGATCATGTCCCGCCGCAAGGCGGCCGAGCGCGAGCGCGTGGAGCGCGAGCGCGCGGTCATCGCCGATGAGCTCGCGGGCCACCAGCAGGAGCGCGACGCGATCGTCGACCGCGCCGGCTCCGCCGCCGAGGAGGCCCACGAGCACCGCGCCGCCGCCGACCAGCACGAGACCGAGGCCCAGCGCCACGAGCGCGAGGCGGCCCAGCACGCCGAGGCCGCCGAGCAGGCCGAGGCCCGCTTCGAGCGCGCCCAAGGCGCGGCGGAGCGCCACGGCGACCGCGCCGAGGAGGCGCGGCGCCGCCTCGACGAGCTGGGCGAC
>JAOPZD010000440.1 GCA_025964295.1 Conexibacter sp. | reverse complement strand
AGCTCGTCGACGAGCGCGGCCAGCGCCGGGCACTCCGGCTCGCGCCGGCTGACGAGGCCGAGCTGGACCGACGGGGCGCCGTCCGGCATCGTCCGCAGCACCAGGTCGGGCAGGATGCAGCGCGCGGCCGCGAGGCTCGGCACGATCGCCGCGCCGCCCTCGGCCGCGATCTCGAGCAGCAGCTGCTCGGTCGACGCGGCCCGGCTCTCGACGACGTCGGCGACCTCGCCGCCCTGCACGAGCGACCCGATGACGGCGTCGTGGAACGCGGGGTCGACCGCGCGGGGCATCACCGCCAGCGGGTGGCGGCGCAGCGCCGCGAGGCTCAGCGGCCCGTCGGCCAGCCGGCTGTCGCGCGGGACGGCGACCATCGCCTCGTGGCTGCCGAGCGAGATCGCGCGCAGCCCGGCGGTCGGCCCGGGCAGGTGGACGACGGCGGCGTCGAGCTGCTCGGCGCGCACGTCGGCCAGCAGCGACCGCGCGTCGCCGGAGGCGAGCTCGACGTTCGCCGGGCGGCCGGCGGAGCGCATCCTGCCCAGCGCCGCCGACAGGCCGGCCGGCACGCCGTAGGCCGTGTAGCCGATCCGCACCCGGTCGCGGACCGCGCGGCCGGTCGCCCGCGCCGACTGGGCCGCGGAGTCCGAGGCGTTGAGGATGCGCCGCGCGTCGGCCAGGAGGCCGGCGCCGGCCGCCGTCAGCGCCACCGTCCGGGGCGTGCGGTCGAACAGCGCGACGCCGAGCTCGGCCTCAAGCTTGCGGATCTGCTCGCTGACGGCGGGCTGGGCGACGTGCAGCGTCTGGGCGGCGCGCCGGAAGTGCAGCTCCTCGGCGACCGCGACGAAGTACCTGAGCTGGCGAAGTTCCATGACATGGCTCTCGGGGCGGATGGATGGAGGGTCAGCGGACGGCGCCGGCGGCCCGCTCGATCACGCTGGTGACCGCGTCGGGCTTGGACACGAGCGCGAGGTGCGAGCCCTTGACGCGCGTGATCGGCGCGTGGGCGCGGCGGGCCATGGCGACCTGCTCGGCGGGCGGCAGCACGCGGTCCTGGGACCCGAAGATCGAGAACGCGCGGATCGTCTTCCACGCGGGCGGGCCGGCCGGCGCCTGCAGGACGCTGGCCGCGAGCGGGCGCTGGGTGGCGGCCAGCGTGGCCGCCTGGCGGGCGCTGAGGTCGGCGGCGAAGTCCTGGTGGAACACCGAGGGCTTGATGTACAGGTCGACGTCGCCCGCGGGTCCGCCGGCGTAGGGGATCAGGTTGAAGGCCTTGGCCGGGTCGGCGAACGCGGAGCCCGGCTTGGCGCCGGTCAGCTGCAGGATCGACTCGCCCTGGTCGGGGATGTAGGCGTCGACGTAGACCAAGGCCTTGACCGCGGCATCGCCGGTCGCGGCACCCGTGATGACCGCGCCGCCGTAGGAGTGCCCGGCCAGGACGATGGGTCCGGAGACCGACTTCAGGTAGGACGCCAGGTAGGCGGTGTCGCTCGCCAGGCCGCGCAGCGGGTTGGCGGGGACGTCGACCGTGTAGCCGGCGCGCTGCAGGCGGCCGACCTCGCCGGCCCAGCTGGAGCCGTCGGCCCAGGCGCCGTGGACGAGCACGATCGTCGGCTTGGCGGCGGTCCCCGCGGCGGCGGCGGGTTGGGGCGCCGCGAGCGCGAGCGCCGCGATGGCGGCGATGGCCGCACCGAGCAGGGCGTGGAGAGGACGGCGGGCGGAGGCGTGCGAGGAGGTCATCGGGTGCATCGCTTTCGGTGTGGGGTGGGTGGGGCCGGTGGCCGGCGTACGGTCCGGCGCGCTCATGACGCGACCTGCGGGTAGAGGGCGCCGACGCCGATGGCCAGGCCGGCCCGGACGTCGCGGCTCATGTCGTCGGCGATCACCTCGGCGTCGCCGGCCTCGACGCCGTCGAGCGCCAGGGCCGCGATCACCGCGGGGTCGTGCTTGGGCGCGTCGATGGCGCGGACCATGTCGGTGTCCATGTAGCCGACGTGCAGGCCGGTGACCTGCGTGCCCTGCGCGGCGAGCTCGAGCCGCAGCGCGTTGGTCAGCGACCACTCCGCGGCCTTGGCGGCGGCGTACGCGCTGAACCCCGGCGCGGTCAGCCAGGACAGCACCGACAGCACGTTGAGGACCGCGCTCGTGCCGGCCGCGGCGAGCTGCGGCGCGAAGGCCCGCGTGACCGCGAGCGTGCCGTAGTAGTGCGTGTCCATCTCGAGGCGGATGTCCTCCAGCGAGCCGTCGCTGAGCGACGAGTACGTGGCCGAGCCGGCGTTGTTGACCAGCAGCGAGACGTTGCGGGCGGCCTCGGCGGCCGCGCGCACCGACGCCGGGTCGGTCACGTCGAGCTGCACCGGGATGGCGCCGGGCACGTCGACGGCGTCGACGTCTCGCGAGCCGGCGTAGACGGTGGCCCCGCGGGCGACCAGCTGCTCGGCGAAGTGGCGCCCGAGGCCGCGGTTGGCGCCGGTGACCAGGGCGGTGCTGCCTGCGATCTGCATGTGGAGGGTCCTAAGCGGAGGAGGGCGGGCCTGAGTCGGAAGAGCCAACCTAGCATGCTGGGTTTGAAACTCCTAACCCAGCACGCGCTCTTTATCGTCCGATCGCGAAGCCGCGGACCCGGCCGGCGTCTGCTGCGCTGAGACCATACGCACGACTCAGCAGATCGCGTGATCGCGAATCGCCGCGCGCGCCCCGCGCCCCGTGCGCGGAGACCGCCGCGTCAGGGCTGGCTGCCGACGCTGCGCACGTAGGTCAGGACGGCGTGGACGCGGCGGTGCTCGGTGCCTGCCGTGCGCAGGCCGAGCTTGCGGAAGATCGCGGTGACGTTCTTCTCCACCGACGCCTCGCTGAGGACCAGCGCCTCGGCGATGCCCATGTTGGACTTGCCCTCGGCCATCGCGGCGAGCACCGACCGCTCGCGCGGAGTCAGGTCGCGGAGGGGGTCCTCGAGCTGGCGGCGGCCGAGCATGCGGTTGACGACCTCCGGGTCGAGCGCGGTGCCGCCGGCGGCGACGCGCCGGACCGACTGCACGAACGTGGCGACATCGCCGACGCGCTCCTTGAGGAGGTAGCCGATGCCCTCGGCGCTGTCGCCGATCAGGTCGAGCACGTAGGCCGGCTCGTAGACCTGGGAGAGGATGAGGACGCCGATGCTCGGCTCGCGGCGACGGAGCTCGAGGGCGGCGACGAGCCCGTCGTCGTGGCCGTTGGGCGGCATCTGCACGTCGACGATCGCCACGTCGGGCCGGTGCGCCAGCGCCTTGCGCAGCAGATCGTCGGCGTCGGCGGCTTGGGCGACGACGTCGACTCCCCGCTCGAGCAGCAGCCGCGCGATCCCCTCGCGCATCAGCACGTCGTCCTCGCCGATGACCACCCGCATGGCCCCATCCTCCCAGCGGGCCGCCGTGCGGGGTAGGGATTCTCGGAAACCTCTGTCGGGTCAGTGGGATGGCGTCGCGCCGGCGGCCGATGGAGAGTGGCCCGAAGGTCCGGCTCACCCTGCTCTGCGAGGAACCCCCGATGCACGGCACTGCCCTGGTTGCGGACATCCGGCCGATCCCGCCGGCGCCGGAGCGCGCGCCGCTGTGGGGCCGCGACGCGGAGCTCGATCGCGTCGGCGAGCTGATCGCCGCGCTGGCGACGGGCGCGGGCGGCGTGCTGCTGGTCGACGGGCCGGCGGGCATCGGCAAGTCGCGGCTGCTGCGGGAGGCGATGGCGGTCGCCGCGCGCAACCGCGTGCGCGTCGCACGCGGCCGGCCGCCGTCGGCCTCGGCCTCGGTGACCTTCGGCCCGCTGCTGGCCGCGCTCTTCGAGGGGCCCCATCCCCTCTTCGACGGCAACGTGCTGCGCGACCTGAGCACCGCGCCGGACCGGGGCTACTGGCTCGTGCAGGAGCTCCAGGGGCTCGTGCGGCGGGCGGCGCGCGAGCAGCCGCTGCTCATCGTCCTGGACGATCTGCAGTGGGCCGACGCCGAGACGTTCGCCGCCCTCGGGACCCTGGTCGCGGGCCTGGCCGGGACGCCGGTCGCGTGGCTCCTCGCCGCGCGCCTCGAGGAGGCGCCCGCCGAGCCGCGGGCGGCGCTCGACCGGCTCGCGCCAGACGGCGGGCGCCATCTGCGGCTCGGCGCCCTGGACGCGGCGG
>JAOPZD010000182.1 GCA_025964295.1 Conexibacter sp. | reverse complement strand
CGCGCGCGGCGTGGCGCGCCCCGGGCCGCGCGCGGGTCGCCCGGCTGCGCGAGCGGCTGCGCGATGTCTACGGCGTCCCGATCGCCCCGCCGCACGAGGACCCGCTCGCGGAGCTGGTGCTGACCGTCCTGTCGCAGTCGACCAACGACCGCAACCGCGACGTCGCGTTCCTGCGCCTGCGCGAGCGCTTCTCGTCGTGGGACGAGGTGCGCGACGCGCCGGTCGCCGAGGTCGAGGAGGCGATCCGGCCGGGCGGGATCTCCAAGGTCAAGTCCCAGCGGATCCACGACATCCTGGTCGCGATCGAGGCGGCCAACCGTGTTGATGGCCTTGATCTGGGCTGGATGCGCGGCGCGCCGGTGGCGCAGTCGCGCGACTTCCTCTGCGCGCTGCCGGGCGTCGGGCGCAAGACCGCGGCGTGCGTGCTGCTGTTCTCCTACGGGTTGCACGACGTGCCGGTCGACACGCACGTCTCGCGCGTGGGCATGCGGCTGCACCTGCTGCGCCCGGGCGCGCCGTTCGAGGAGCTGCACGACGAGATGCTCGCGCTCACGCCGCCGGGCGCGGAGCTCGAGCTCCACGTCAACCTGCTGCGCCACGGGCGGCGCACCTGCCACGCGCAACGCCCCGCGTGCGCGAGTTGTGCGATAAGCCGGATGTGCCCGGAACGACGCATCGCGTAGCCCTCGCCACCTGCTCCTACTTCCCGGAGGGCGACACCGACGACGCCGGGCTCCCGGAGGCCATCGGCGGCGACGTCGCGTTCGCGATCTGGGACGACCCGGCCGTCGACTGGTCGACCTTCGACCTCGTCGTCGTGCGCTCGACCTGGGACTACCAGGGCCGCCGCGACGAGTTCCTGGCCTGGGCGCGCGGGATCGGCGACCGGCTGGTCAACCCGCCGGAGGTCCTGGCCTGGAACACCGACAAGCGCTACCTGCGCGAGCTGGCCGAGGCCGGGCTGCCGGTCGTGCCGACCGCGCTCGTCGCGCCCGGCGAGGCGTTCGCCGCGCCGCCGGCCGGCGACGGCGAGTACGTGGTCAAGCCGACGGTGAGCGCGGGCTCGCGCGACACCGCGCGCTTCGGCTCGGCCGGCGGCGATGCCGATCGCGCGGCCGCGCTGGTCGACGCGATCCACGCCTCGGGCCGCACCGCGATGGTCCAGCCCTACGTCGCCTCGGTCGACGAGCGCGGCGAGACCGCGCTGCTGTTCTTCGACGGCGCGTTCTCGCACGCGATCCACAAGGGCCCGCTGCTGCGCCGCGGGGCGGACCCGACGACCGAGGTCTTCGCGGCCGAGACGATCGAGCCGCGCGAGCCGTCTGAGGCGGAGCTGGCCGTCGCGCAGCGCGTGATCGAGCACGCGGTGGCGCGGATGGAAACGGGGCCGCTGGCCTACACGCGCGTCGACCTGGTCCAGGACGCCGCGGGCGATCCGCTGCTGCTCGAGCTCGAGCTGACCGAGCCGTCGCTGTTCTTCGCCGGCGAGCCTGGACGACTGTCGCAGTTTGCGGGCGCGATCCGGCGCCGCCTGCCCGAGCGCTGACGCCTAGGCATCGCACGGGTTCACCCGGGGCGTTCTCAGGGAATGGAAGCTCCCGACATGTCTCCGGCCGCTCTCCTCCAGCACGTGCGGGTGCTGGTCGCTCACCGCGATGCGTCGCTGCGCGCCGCGGCCCGACGGCTGCTGGAGGAGGTCGGCGCCGAGGTCATCGAGTCCGGCGACCGGCGCGACGCGGCCGAGGCGGTCCGCCGCGAGCGCCCGCACGTCGTGCTGCTCGACCACGGGATCGACGGGGACCGCGGCTCGCTGGTGCGCGACGTGGCCGGCGACCCCGAGCTGCTCGGCGTCGCGGTCGTGCTGCTGCAGCCCGATGCCGACGTCGACGCGGTCTGCGCCGCGCTGGCCGACGGCGCGGTCGACGTGTGGACCGGTGAGGACGTCGGTCCGGAGCTGATCGCGCGCGTGCGCGTCGCCTATCGCTCACGCCAGCTCCTGGACCTCGCGCTGCGCCGCTACTCCGACCTCGAGGACCTCGCCTACCGCGACGAGCTGACCGAGCTGCCCAACCGGCGCGGCGCCTCGCGCCAGATCGACGTCCTCATCAGCCGCGCGCGCCGCCATGGCCATCAGCTGGCGCTGCTGCTGATCGACGCGGACCGCTTCAAGGCGGTCAACGACGATCACGGGCACGCGGTCGGCGACGTCGTCCTGCGCGAGATCGCCGCCCGGCTGCGCGAGCGCGTGCGGCGCGAGGACGTCGTGGGCCGCTGGGGCGGCGAGGAGTTCGTGGTGGCCTTGCCCGAGACGACGCCCGCGGGCGCCGCCGCGGTGGCCGAGTCCCTGCGCGAGGCGATCGCCGGCACGCCGATCGACGCGGAGAGCACGACCCTCGACGTCACCGTCTCCATCGGCGTCGCCGCCTGGACCGGCCAGGAGCTCGACGACGTCGTCGACCGCGCCGACCACGCGCTCTACGCGGCCAAGGCGGCGGGGCGCGACCGCGTCGTCATCGAGCCGGTCGCGCCGGTCCGCGCGGCGTAGCGCCACCCGCCGCGCACGCCGCCACCGCGATGAGTTCCCGCGGCGCCCGCCGTCCCAGCTCCCATGACCGCACGCACCCCTCGCGAGACCGTCAACCTCGCCACGCTCTACGACGAGCCCGAGATGCCGTGGTCCCGGGCCGCCGCCGCGCTGGGCACCGGCTCCCTCGGGCCCGAGACCGCGTGCTTCCTCGGCACCGTGCGCCCCGACGGCCGGCCGCATGCCGCCGGCGTCGGGGTCGTCTCCCACGACGGCGACCTGTACCTGACCAGCGGCCCCGGCGCCCGCAAGGCTCGCAACCTGGCCGCCAACCCGGCGTGCACGCTGTCCATGCGCCTCGACGGGCTCGACCTCGTGCTCGAGGGCGAGGCGCGGCGCGAGACCGATGCGACGACGCTCGCCGACGTCGCCGCGCTGTACCGCGACGGCGGCTGGCCCGCGGAGGTCGACACCGAGAACGAGGCGCTCACGGCCCGCTACAGCGCCCAGAGCGCCGGCCCGCCGCCCTGGCACCTCTACCGCTTCACCATCCATACCGCCTACGGCGTCGCGCTGCGCCCACCGCACGGCGCGAGCCGGTGGCGCATGTGACGCCCAAGATCTACTACACTGTGGCTCAGATTTTCACCTCTTCCTCTGAGCAGGCAGAAAAGGAGCCACTCCCCACATGGGCAAGACCATCGGCATCGACCTCGGCACGACGAACTCGTGCATGGCCGTCCTCGAGGGCGGCGAGCCGACCGTCATCGAGAACGCCGAGGGCGGCCGCACCACCCCGTCGGTCGTCGCCTTCGCGCAGAGCGGCGAGCGCCTCGTCGGCACCGTCGCCAAGCGGCAGGCGGTCACCAACCCGCAGAACACCGTCTTCTCCGTCAAGCGCTTCATGGGCCGCAAGGAGGCCGAGGTGCGCGAGGAGGAGTCGATCGTCCCCTACAAGGTCGTCTCCGGCCCCAACGGCGACGCGCGCATCGACGCCGGCGGCAAGCAGTTCAGCCCGCCGGAGATCAGCGCGATGATCCTGGGCAAGCTCAAGGCCGACGCCGAGGCCTACCTCGGCGAGACCGTCGACGGCGCCGTCATCACCGTCCCCGCGTACTTCAACGACGACCAGCGCCAGGCGACCAAGGACGCCGGCAAGATCGCCGGCCTCGACGTCAAGCGCATCATCAACGAGCCGACGGCCGCCTCGCTGGCCTACGGCCTCGACAAGGACACCGACCAGACGATCCTCGTCTTCGACCTCGGCGGCGGCACGTTCGACGTGTCGGTGCTGGAGATCGGCGACGGCGTGTTCGAGGTCAAGTCCACCGCCGGCGACAACCACCTCGGCGGCGACAACTGGGACAAGGCGATCGTCGACTGGCTCGCGAGCGAGTTCAAGCGCGACCAGGGCATCGACCTCACGCAGGACCCGATGG
>JAOPZD010000155.1 GCA_025964295.1 Conexibacter sp. | reverse complement strand
TGCTCGCCCGCGCCGAGCGCCAGCCCGCAGAGCACCGCCAACTCGCCGCCGCCCAGGCGCCGCAGCAGCTCGACCGGGTCGTCGCCGGCCGCCGCGACGTGGCGCTCCAGCGCCCGCGCGATCACCGCGCGCTTGCGCTGCAGCCCGGCGTCGTCGACGCCCGTCCCGCGCCCCACGACCTCCTCGGCGCCCAGCCCGCACAGCGCCGCGGTCAGGCACGCGGCCGGCGTCGTGTTCCCGATCCCCATCTCGCCGGCGATCAGCAGGTCGACGCCGTCGGCCGCCGCCCGCGCCGCCAGCTCGCGGCCCGCGCGGATCGCCGAGCGCACCTCGTCGACCGCCAGCGCCGGCTCCACCGCCAGGTTGCGCGACGGCGCCGGAAGGCCCACATCGACATCGGCCACGCCCTCGGGCGGCGCGATCACGCCCGCGTCGACCAGGACGACGTCGGCCCCCGCGTGCCGCGCCAGCACGGTGATCGCCGCGAACCCCGCGCCGAACGCGCCGAGCATCTGCCCGGTGACCTCCTGCGGGAAGGCCGAGACGCCCTCGTCCACGACGCCGTGGTCGGCCGCCGCGATGACGATCCGCGTGCGCGGCAGCGGCCGCTCGCGGCCGGTCACGCCCGCGACCCACGCGGCGACCTCCTCCAGCCGTCCCAAGGAGCCGGGCGGCTTGAGCAGCTGCGCCTGCCGGGCGACAGCCGCATCCCGGGCGGCCACATCGACCGGCCGCATCGCCCCGACCAACCCCATCGTCCTGCTCATGCCGGCTCCCCCGCCTCTTCCAGTTGTGCTTCAACATCGAGCAGCTCGTCGCGCAGGGCGTCGAGCGTTCCCGGCTCCGGCTCGGCCCACAGACCGCGCTGCGCCGCCTCCAGCAACCGCTCGGCCATCGCGTGCAGCGCCCACGGGTTCGACTTGCGCAGGAACGCGCCGACGTCCGGATCGCGCACGTACTTGTCGGCGATCGCCTCGTACATCCAGTCGTCGACCACGCCCGTCGTCGCGTCGTAGCCGAAGAGGTAGTCGACGGTCGCGGCCAGCTCGAACGCGCCCTTGTAGCCGTGGCGGGCCATCGCGCCGATCCAGCGCGGGTTCGTCACCCGCGCCCGGAAGACGCGCCGCGCCTCCTCGGCCAGCGACAGGGCCCGGACGCGCGCCGGATCGGCGCTGTCGCCGACCCACGCCTTCGGGTCGCGCCCGCTCAGCGCGCGCACCGTCGCGACCATCCCGCCGTGGTACTGGAAGTAGCCGTCGGAGTCGAACAGGTCGTGCTCGCGGTTGTCGATGTTCTTGACCGCGACCTCGATCCGCGCGAACGCGTCGCGCACCGCGCCGCGCGCCTCGACGCCGTCGAGCCCCGCGCCGTAGGCGTAGCCGCCCCACGCCTCGTAGACCGCGGCCAGGTCCGCGTCGTCGCGCCAGTTGCGCGCGTCGATCAGCTCGAGCAGGCCCGCGCCGTAGGAGCCGGGCGCGCTGCCGAACACCCGCGCGCTGGACCGCCGCCACGCGCCCTGCGGGTGGGTGGATCCGAGCTCCTCGGCCAGCCGCGCCGCGTCGGCGCGCACGTGCTTGCGGACGAAGTTGTCGTCGTCGCCCTCGTCCAGCGCCGCGACCGTCGTCACGGCGTCGTCGATCAAGGACACCAGGTGCGGGAAGGCGTCGCGGAAGAAGCCCGAGATGCGGACGACGACGTCGATCCGCGGGCGGCCGAGCTCCTCCAAGGACACCACGTCGATGCCGGTCACCCGCCGCGTGTCGGGGTTCCACAGCGGCCGGACGCCCAGCAGGTGCAGGATCTCCGCGACGTCGTCGCCGTGCGTGCGCATGGCGGCCGTCCCCCAGACGACGATCCCGACCGTCTCGGGATGGCGGCCGTCTTCTGCAACATGTCGCTCGAGCAGCGCGTCGCCGAGCCGCACGCCGACGTCCCACGACAGCTCGGACGGCAAGGCCTTGGGGTCGACCCCGTAGAAGTTGCGGCCGGTCGGCAGGACGTCGACGCGCCCGCGCGTCGGGGAGCCCGACGGCCCCGCGGGCACGTAGCGCCCGTCCAGCGCGGCGAGCACCGCGTCGAGCTCGCCGGTCGACGCGCGCAGCCGCGGGACGAGCTCGCCGGCGGCGAAGCGCAGGGCGGCGAGGACGTCGGGGGCACCGGTGTCCAGGACGTTGCGCGCGACCGCCGCGACCGCGTCGGGCGCCCACTCGCGCGCGCTCAAGGCGTCCAGGACCATGTCCTGCGCGGCGTCGAGGCGGTCGAGCGCGACGCGGTCGCCCACCTCGATCAACGCGAGCTCGTCGACCCCGCGCGCCGCGCCGATCGCCCGCCGCAGCGCGGGCACGTCGGCGTTGGGCAGCCGCATGATCGCGGCGACGAGGTTGCGCAGCGGCTCGCCGACGGGCTCGCCGCCGAGGACGTGCAGGCCGTCGCGGACCTGGAGGTCCTTGACCTCGCAGAGATAGGTGTCGAGATGCTCGATGACGGTGCCGATCGCCTCGTCTCCGTCGGGCGCGGACGCGTCGTCCAACCCAAGGTCCTTGTGCAGGTTGGCCTCCAGCAGCGCCGCCCAGATCCGCGCGCCGAGCGCCGGGAGCTTCGACGGGTCCAGCGCCTCCATCCGCGCGTACTCGTCCAGGAGGTCCTCCAGCGCGGCCAGCTCGTCGTGCGTGCCCGCGCGCGCCATCGGCGCGATCAGGTGGTCGACGATCGTCGCGTGCATGCGGCGCTTGGCCTGCACGCCCTCGCCGGGGTCGTTGACGACGAACGGGTAGACGGTCGGCAGCGTGCCCAGCGCGGCGTCGGGCGCGCACGCGGCGCTCAACCCCACCGCCTTGCCCGGCAGCCACTCCAGCGTGCCGTGCTTGCCGAGATGCACGAGCGCGTCGGCGCCCCACACGCGGTCCAGCCACCAGTAGGAGGCGAGGTAGTGATGCGACGGCGCGAGCTCGGGGTCGTGGTAGATCGCGCTGGGGTCCTCGCCGTAGCCGCGCGGCGGCTGGATCGCCAGGAAGACGCCGCCGAGGTCGAGGCCGGCCAGGACGAGGTCGTCGCCGTCGCGCCATTGCGCGCCGGGCGGCGGGCCCCACGTGTCGATCATGGAGGACTTGAGCTGCTCGGGCAGCGCGTCGAACCACTCCAGGTACCGCGCGACCGGCAGCCGCGCGTGCGCCGCCTGCAGCTGCGCGTCGGTCAGGTGGTCGGGGTCATAGCCGCCCGCCGCGATGAGGCCGTGGATGAGCGCGTCGCCGTCGCCGGCGTAGGCGTCGATCGCGTAGCCGGCGTCGCGCAGGGCGTCCAGCAGCGCGATCGCCGAGGCGGGCGTGTCGAGCCCGACCGCGTTGCCGATCCGCGCGTGCTTGGTGGGGAACGCGGAGAGCATCACCACCACCTTGCGTTGCCCGGGCGGCGTGCTGCGGAGCTTCGCGATCCGGACGGCGAGGCCCGCGACGTGCGCGCAGCGCTCCGCGTCGGGGGCGTAGAGCGAGACGCCCGCGAAGTCCGGGTGGGGCTCCTTGAACGACACGACGCCGCCGAGCAGCCGTCCGTCGAACTCCGGGATCGCGACCTGCATCGCGACGTCCATCGGGCTCAGGCCGGCCGGCGACCCCTCCCACGCGGAGCGGGAGCGGGTGACGCAGACGGCCTGCACGACCGGGACGCCGAGCGACGCCAGGGCGTCGGCGCGCCAGGCGCCCTCGTCGGCGGCCGTCGAGCCGCCGCCGGCCAGGACGGTGACGATCAAGGCATCCACGTTGCCTTGCAGCTCCTCCAGCAGCGGGACGCGATCATCGGCGTCCGGCCGCAGCGACTGGGCCCAGACGCAGGTCGGGACGCCGCCCGCGCGCGCCACCGCGCCCGCCAGCTCGTCGACGAAGGCCGTGTTCCCGGCGGCGAGGTGCGAGCGGTAGAAGACGATGCCAACCCGCCGGCCCCCCGCGTCGCCCCCCGGAGCGTCGAGGGACGACT
>JAOPZD010000083.1 GCA_025964295.1 Conexibacter sp. | reverse complement strand
CGCAGCGGCTGGCGCGCCGCGGGCGCGTCGGTCCACTGGCAGTCCACGGCGTAGCGCAGGCCCTTGGGGTAGAGCACGCGCTGGAAGTCGAACAGGTCGGTGAAGGTGCAGGCCCGGGCGACGTCGGCGCTCAGCGCGCGGCCGTTGACCGGGCAGGCCTCCAGAGCGCCGAGCGCGGTCCGCGCGTGCGCGGCCGTCTCGGCGAAGGCGACCGCGTTGAGCATGACGACGCGGTCTTGCGCGCCGGCCACGCCGTGGTCGGCGGCATCGTGCAGGTCGCCGACGGTGTGGCCCTCGAGGTTGCCGACCCACAGCATCGCCTCGACGATCGGGTCCAGCGCCGCGGCGTGCTCATCGAGCCAGCCGGCGAGCGCCTCGAGCGCGTCGAGCGGGTAGATGTAGGTGCTGGCGGCCAGCGCCGCGGGATCCGGGTGCAGGTCGAGGTGGTAGGCGGTGACGACGCCGAAGAAGCCCGGCCCTCCCCCGCGCGCGGCCCAGAAGAGGTCGGGGTCGGTGTGCGCCGTGGCGTGGCGCAGCTCGCCGTCGGCGGTGACGACGTCGATCGCGGCGACCGACAGGCAGCCGTAGCCCCAGGCGCCGGGGTTGAAGCCCATCCCGCCGCCGAGCAGGAAGCCGCCGATCGCGACCGAGGGGCAGTGCCCGACGCCGAAGGCGAGCCCGTGCTCGCGCACCCGGGCCAGCAGCGCCTCGGACTGGACGCCGGGGCCCGCGACGGCGCGGCGGGCCGCGCCGTCGACGGTCACGTCGTCCAGCGCGCGGACGTCGATGGTCATCCCGCCCGCGCGCAGCGAGGCTCCGACGAAGTTGTGGCCGCCGGAGCGGACCGCGACCCGCAGCCCGCGCTCGCGGGCGAGCGCCAGCGCGGCGACGACGTCGGCGGGCTCCTCGACGCGGGCGATGACGGCGGGGCGCCGCGCCGGGTTGCGGCCGTTCCACACCAGGTCGGTCCGGGCATCCTCGAAGCCGGCGTCGCCGGACGCGATCAGCGTGAGGGTCATCGCCCCGCCTCCTGGGCCTCGAGGCGGCGGACGAGGTAGCGCCAGAGCTGCTCGAGATGGGCCGGCGGCCAGGCGTTGCGGCGCTTGGCCAGCGTCGCCTCGTCGTCGGGCCAGCGGACCGATGAGCCCAGCTGCACGGTCACGATCTGCTGATGGCAGGCCTTCTCCAACAGGATCGCGCGGACCACCGCCTCGGCGATCGTCTCGCCGGCGGTCGCGACGCCGTGGTTGACCATGAAGCACGCGCGCTGCTCGCCGAGCGTGGCGGCCAGCGCCTGACCCAGCTCACAGGTGAGGATCAGGTCGGCGGTGAGGTCGAAGCGCGGGACGTCGGGCGGCACGAACAGGGCGCCGGCGTGCGACAGCGGCCGCAGCGGCTCGCCGGTCGCGCCGAGCGCGATCCCGTGCGGCGGATGGGCGTGGACGACCGAGACCAGCTCCGGCCGGGCGTGCAGGATCTCCGTGTGGATCGGCCACTCGGCGTGACGCGGGCCTTCCCCGTCGAGCAGCTCGCCGTCCCAGCCGACGAGGACGACGGCGACGGGCGTGATCTCCTCGAAGCCGAGGCCGGAGCGCTTCATCCACACGCCGCGACCGCCGGGATCGCGGAGGGAGACGTGGCCCCAGACGAAGTCGTCGAGACCGTTGGCTCCGAGGACGCGGGAGGCGAGCGCGACTTGCTCGCGAGGGTCGTCGCCTGCAATAGTCATTCCGTGCTCCAGAATCGATTTCTTGGTGACAGTACCAGTGACGAGTTCCGCACGGTGGTCGGGCACTTCTTGAGCGGCGTCACGGTGATCACCGTCAGCCACGATGGCAAGGCGTACGGGACGACGGCCAGCGCGTTCAGCTCGCTCTCGCTCGAGCCGCCGATGGTCGTGATCTGCCTCAACCGCGGCTCCGACACGGGCGCCGCCGTGCTGGCCGCCGGCGGCTTCGCCGTCAACGTCCTGGCCGCCGGGCAGGAGGAGCTGGCCCTGCGCTTCGGTCGCAAGGGCGACGACAAGTTCGACGGGCTGGTCCTGGACGACGAGACCGTCGAAGGCCCGCTGCTCCCGGGCGCCCTGGCGGCGCTCGAGTGCCGCGTCGTCGAGCACACCATCGGCGGCACCCACCGCGTGTTCATCGCCCGGGTCCGCCGCGCCTCCGCGCGCAGCGGCGCGCCGCTGGCCTACTACCGCGGGCGCTTCGGCCGGCTGGAGCCGTTCACGGGGTCGCCGTGACGAAGCGACGCGGTGGCCGGGGCCACTGAGGACGGGCGGCGGCGCGTGGCGGACCGACGGGCGATTTCGCCCGAGAAACGCGCTGTGCCCGCATCCGATGCTGGTCCCGGGGCGAGCCCTGACCATCGCGAAAACGAGGAAACCCCGCGACGTGCGGGGCTTCTCGACGAGGGGTGAGCGAGGGGACTCGAACCCCCGACCGCCTGGACCACAAGCAGCCGCTCGATTGGGCGTGAATGCGGCGATTTCCAGGTCATTCGTGGAGATCTTAGGTCGCACCTACCGTGCCCCGATTGCCGCGGATTGCGGTCGATCCTGGACGGCCCAGGCACTCCGCGCGCTCGAGTGCCTGGAGACAACGCCGGCCTGCGTCGCCTCGCGCTCACGCGTAGAAGGACGGCCTCTGCGCCACCGCGCTGAGCGCTCGGTCTTACCCCTAAGGACGCCACGCAGCGTTTCGGCGTGCTGGGCAAGACGGCTGCTCAGCCCGTCCCGCGCCGCGCGCGTCGCCTGGCCCCGCCAGGGCGCGAGCACACGCACGAGACGCTGCCGGCGATCGGCCAACTCGACCGCCTCGGCGACCACCAGCTTCCAAGCGCGCGGCGGCCGGCCCGGATGGTCCGTATCGCGCGTGGTGCCGCGATCAGACCAGTCGCTCCAGCGCCCCAAGTCGCTCGGGCGCGCCACGGTGGCTCAACTTCGCCTTGACGCGGAGTTCGGTCTCCGTCCGCGCACCTGCGCCCGACTCATCCGTCCGCTACAGCGCGGACCGCCGGCTCCTTGCAGCGCTCGAAGGAAAAGCACTCGCGTGCGACGACCCACCGAAAAGCGGTTCTGACCGCGCACCGCGGTAGTGTCACGCTTTGCTACGCGAGCGTTTGGGCTCGGCGCATCCGCGGCTATGGACGTCCTTGCCACTATTCGAGCCTGGTTTGCTGGCGAGCGCGAAGCGCTCGATCTGGCTGGGCAGGTCCACGTCACGAGCCACGGCACCGCCTACGGTGAGCGCACGACGCTCCAGATCGACCACCGGATTCCGAACGTAGAGGGCTCAGAAGAGGGATGGCGGATCACGACCGCTCACCAGCACCTGCCCCGGGTCCACTTCCACGCACAGGCCCGGGCGAAGATCAACGCCGCCTCGCTGGAGCGCGGCCGCCGCGTCTACTGCATCGACCTCGCGTCGGCCGAGGTAGTCGCCGCCATGAGCTATCACTTGGATAACCGCAGGAAGTTTCCGCTGATGCTGACCGCCATCGGGCTGCGAATGGACGAGGGCGCACCGGAGGACCTCTACGACACGTCACGTGGCGCGGCGTTCCTGCTCAAGCAGTACCTCCACGAGCTGGCCACTCAGGTCGGGCGTGCCGGGTACGTTGACATCGACGCCGACGGGGTCGCCGCCCTCCGCAATCTGAACGATTTGGGCTTCGTGCGCGCGCCGCGGGTGAAGGGGCTTCGGGAGTCAGGGCGGCGGATGCGACAGCACCCGCTGCCCTGATTACCGCGCGGGGCCCCTACGAGGCCTTGCGCACCGCCCGTGATCGCGCGGAGCGCGACTGCGCCTGTGGCTTGCCGGGCGTCGGCTTCGGGACGTGGCCGACGATGTCGGCTGGGGGGCCATCACCCTCGCGGACGGTCTTGCGCACCTCTTGGTACAGCTTGGATGGAAGATGGCGTTTGGCTTGTGCCAAGAACTCGTCGACGGACTCGCTGCGACTTCGACCGGCGAAGAATGCCTCGACGGCATCCTCGACGCGGTCATGGTCCTGGGGTCCGTGCTGCGCCCCGAGGGCGACGAGGTCGGCGGCCACCTCGTTGAGCGACCGCTTGCGGTAAATGGCGGCCAAGCGCATGACCTCGGCGGGCGGGAGAACGTGATCCCGACTCCCTCGCTGCAGTGGCTCACAGTCATCGCGACGGGATAGCGTCGATGGCGAGACTCCGATCATCCGCGCAGCGGCAGACATCGTCGGGTACGCGCGCAACGACTCCGCACGGTCGATCGGCTGGATGGGCATGCGGGCTCCCTTGCTGGTCGTTGGGGTTGCGTAAAGGTATACCACGGAGGCAATGAAAGCAATCTATGCAGCGGTCGCACTGGTCGCCCACTAGACAACGAACGCAACGTACGCAACAATAGTCGGCGACAGGATCTAGACCTTTAGTCAGGAGCCGACCCATGCCGCTGAACGACACCACGTCCTTCTACCTCGAGTTCGCCGACCCCGAGTTCGAGAAGCCGTTCCGCGTCTACAGCGGCTACCTGCAGGATCTCGCGGGCCTGATCGCCGCCGAGCATGGGTTCGCCGCGCTGGTCGCCGAGGGCGTGCACGCTTCAGTGCTCGAAGGGCCCGGGACGGCGAGGATCAAACGCAGGCGGCTGTCAGAAGCCGAACGCCGCAACCTGGACGTCTGCCTGCGCCGCTGCTGGCAGAACCTCCGGCGCGTGTTGCGGGAAGTCGAGGAGGTCGAGGTCTTCGATGAGGAGGCCAACTCCTGGCTTCCGGTTCAGGCCTATTACGCCGTGTTCCATGGGGTCATGGCGTTCGCGATCGCTTCGGGGCAGCGGCCGCCGAAGGACCACACGGCCGCGCGGCGGCTGATCGCCGACGAGGTACGGCGCCTGACGCTGCCCTACCCGTGGAGCGCGTCGTGCTCGGGCTGCCCGCAGACGGACACGACGATCTTCGCCGGCACCGAGCAGCCGGCGCGCGTCCACGCCCTATCTGCGCCATCGCCGGACACCGCGCGCGACCGGCTCGCGATGTTCCTGCGCACCACCCGCCAGAAGGAGCTCGAGCGGATCCTCGACCTCGAGCGCGATCGCGGCAGGCCTCCCGGCGGCCCGCGTCGGCGCGTCCTCGCCGCCGCCAAGGAGCAGCACGCCGCCAAGCTGCACGCCACCACGGTCTTTGACCTCTTCTGGCGGCTGCGCAAGAAGGCCAACTACGACGACGCCGACACGTTCGTCCTCGGCGCCGCGGGCGTGCGCGACGCCGCGACGTTCGCGCAGTCGCTGGCCTACGTGACCGACGGGACCATTGCCGCGCTCGAGGCACTGATGGCCGCCTACGCGGGACCAGACGCGATCGCCGACGTCGCCACCTCCTACGCGGACCGGCTGCACCTGGGGTCGGCGATCCACCAGCGGGCGTCGGTGTGGCAGGTCCGCGCCGGCCGGCTCGCGACGCAGCCCGTGGGAGCCCGACGATGACGGCCGCGATCCTCGGCGTCGATGCGGCGCGACCGATCGACGCCGTGTTCATCAACAGCCCGTTGAAGGACTACGACGAGCAGCCGCGTATCAACGACTTCACGTTGCCGGTGCTGGGGCTCGCCTACCTGGCGACCGCAGCCGCCGCTCGCGGGCTTAACGTCGGAGTCCTCGACGCCGAGGCGACCGGGCTGGGACTGCGAAAGGTCGCGGCGATCGTCAACGCGGCCCAGCCGCGCTGGGTGGGGCTGAACCTGCTGGCCCCGACCTACCGGCACTCGGTCACGCTGCTGCGGCGCCTGGACCCACGGATCCGCGTGATGCTCGGCGGCCATCAGGCCAAGGCCATGCCCTACGAGATCCTCGGCGACGACGACATCCCCCGCATCGACGCCCTCGTGCTCGGCGAGGGCGACACGCGCGTTGCCGTGCTGCTCGAAGACGACGACGCGCGCACGCGGCTGCCAGGCGTGCTGTGGCGCGGCGGGGCCGGGCGGCTTGTCGCCGGTGATGGCGCCGCTCCTGGGCACTGGCTGGCTCCGGATCTGGAGGCGTTGCCGATCGTCGACCGCGTCTACCTCGTCGACGACCCATTCCTGGCCGACGACGGGCGGCTGGAGTCCGCGGTCGTCGGATCCCGCGGCTGCCCATACGACTGCTCGTTCTGCGGCGCGGCGAGATCGGCCAACCCGGGCGAGAAGTGGCGAATGCGCTCGGCCGAGGGGATCCTGGCCGAGTTGGATGACCTCCACGCGCGTCACGGGGTCGACACCGTGCGGTTCGTCGACGACCTCTTCCTCGCCCACCCGCGGTTCATGCGCCAGTGCCTGGGGCGGTTCGAGGCCGAGCGCGTTGGCGAGCGGATGGTGTGGGACGCGACCGGCCGGATCAACGTGCTGTCACACGTCGAGGACGACCTGCTGGACCTCATGGTCCGTACCGGCTGCCGCGAGGTCGCGCTCGGCGTGGAGTCCGGGAGCGAGCGCGTGTTGAAGTACATGGGCAAGCGGATTACGCCTGAGATGACCGAGATCGCCGTCCGGCGCCTGTCGGAGCGCGGGATCAAGGTGAAGGGGTATTTCATCCTCGGCTTCCCGACCGAGTCGGCCGAGGAACTCGCCGCCACCGAGCGACACGTGCACCGGCTTTGGGATATCGCGGAGGCCGCCGGCGGCCGGTTCCGCGCGAGCGCATTCGAGTTCCGTCCCTACCCGGGCACGCCGGAATGGCATCGGCTCATGGCCTCAGACCGGTACCGGGCCGAAGAGCTGCTGGCGTACGAGCACGTGGACCTGGCCGGCGAGGGCGCCGACGACGCGATGCGCGAGCGCGACGAGTTCAACTTCTCGGTGGGGATCCAATTCGGCGAGGTGCCGGTCGAGGAGGTGCGCCGAGCGCTGGTGCGGATCACAGTGGAGCAACGAGCACGGAAGCTGGCCGCGCCGTAAGCGTCGACCACACGTGGTCGTCGGCGGCGAGCAGCGCGAGGACCGTCAACGGACCCAGGTCGTCGTCGCAGTGGTCCGACCAGGCCGGCGCGAAGCGATCGGGCCGTCGCGGCCAGTCGACGCCCGGAAACAGGCGCGCGACGCCAGCTTGAACGACATAGTCGCCGAACGGATACCGCTCGGGATCGTTGCTGCAGTCCCAGGCGGCGACGCCGAGCGTCCAGGGTCCGAGGCCGGAGAGCGACGCGGCGTCGTCGAGCAGAGCATCGCTGTCGGCGGCGGTGTGACCGTCCGCCGCGCCCACTTCGGCCGCCCATTGGGCGAGCACCATGAGCTTGGGCCAGCAGAACCGCAGGCCAAGCGCGGCCATCTCGCGCTCGTCGCACCGCAGGATCTGTTCAGGAGACGGGAACGCACCGTCGTTTGCCGCCGTCGCTACGAGGCGGCCGTAGCGGCGCCGGGCGGTGCCGGCCCGCACGACCTGCCGGAGAACCCCGGTGGCCAGCGCCTCCCACACGGTGGGCGTGGGCACGCGGAGGATCCGAAGCTCGCCGGCCAGCGCACCGCAGCTCAACGCGTCGAGGTCGAGCGACCAGGAAGCGGGCTCGCCAGAGGCGCCGCGCCACGGCAGGATCGGCGTCTCGACCGCCGACGCCACGGTCCACGTACGCGCGCCCGCGCGGAACTCGCGCCGCACCACTGCCTGCGTCGGGTCTGCGACCCAGCCGTAGTGGTCGGCCATCAACAACGATGAACTGGTCACGGGCGACCTTTCGACCCGGCTCCGGACGATCCTGCCCGCGCGCTGGGTTGTCGTCGGCGTTCTGATCGAGGTTGCCCCTCCGGGGCCGGCGGCCGGAACGCCTCGCGGGTTGCCAAGCCCGCGTCCTCTCCGAGGATCCTGCCCTCCCGCCGGTCGCTCCTCCTTATAGACCGGCCTGCGCGTAGACCATGCCGCGGTGTCCGACTTCCGCGACAACCTGGAAGCTCACCTCAAGGCGTTCCGCGCCGCACCTTTCTCTTCGTCGGTGCGGGCCTATCGCGCCGCTACCTCGCACTTGACGACTGGGAGGCGCTCCTGCGCCGGATGGCTGAACTCATCGCCGCCGAGGAGCCGCAGAACGTGCAGTTCGTCCCTTGCGCTCGACGACACAAAGCTCGATCCGGAAGAACTCCGGCGCTTCCTGATCAAGAACGACAAAGCTGGGAGCCCACGAGCTCCACCGGCCCGAGTGGACCAAGATGGTGTACTTGCACGACTGGCTCCTCTAGGGCGTCGGAACGCTGTCGAGAAGCGCCGCGGGCGCAAGCCGCGCCGCAAGCCCGCAGACTCCTTAAGTCTGACGTACAGCGAGGCACTGCGGCATCCTCTCGCCTCAAGCGGACGACTCAGACACGAGGTCGTGAGCCCAGTTGCCCGATGTGCGATGGGGCATGCCGAGAACGCAAAGACATCGCATCAGCCGGACGGAACGCCCCGGCTCCTGCAGAACGATTGGCGCAGATCACGTCCGGGCGTTTTATGGCCTAAGCCCGCAGGGAATCCGCCCGAAACCCACGGATACCCGGCTCTAGACCGACAGCGCAAATCATCGGAATCGCCGCCGCCAGCAACACCTACACCTACACCTACACCCACACCCACCTCTGGGGAACGGTGTCGACGGCGCAACGGACGTCAGCCCCGGACACGGACCGCCCCCGCGGTACGCGGGTCGAAGCCGTGAGGCCACCTCGTCGCCCCGTCGTACAGCGCTCCCCGCAGATCGGCATCCTCGAGATCCGCAGCCGAGAAGTCGGCGCCCCGGAGGCTGGCGCGCCGCAGCGACGCACCGTGCAAGTGGGCACGCTGGAAGCTCGCGCGGTCGGCGATGGCGAAGGAGAGATTCGCGCCGCGGAGCCGTGCGCCGTCGAAGCGGACCCCGCGCAGAACCGCGGCCCTGAGGTTTGCGTCGGAGAGATCGGCGTCGACGAAGCGCTTGCCGACGAGCACCTCGCCACGTAGGTCGGCCTTGGACAGGTCGCTGTCGGTGAGGTCCACGCGCGCGATCGCCTGCAGCCGCTCTCGATCGTGCGAGGCAGCCGGCCCGGAGGCGATGAGCATCGCGGCGGCGAAGATCACCAAGAACGCGGCGGTCGCTGCGGCGACAACGAGCGAGAGCGCCTTCATCCGACGGGCGGGGACGCCGATCTCCCAGACCAGCTCATCCCGCCGGTGGTGCAGGGAGCTCAACCGCGACTGGTACCGGAGACCATCGTCCTTCGCGCGACGCCGCCGCAGCCGATCGGGATCGTCTTCGTACTGCAACCGTCGCAACTCATCGTCGATCGCCCGCCGCTCGTCGTGGCGGCGCTGTTGCAGGACATCCCTTTCGACATGAAGCGACTGCACTCCCGCGATGCTCATCGCCAGCGCTGCGGCGGCGACGCCGGCCAACAGTCCGAGCACCGCGACGATCACTCCCACGTCAATGCTCCGCTCCGGCGCGCGGCGGCACGACGGTCATCCCCGACAGGCCGAAGCGATGCATTGTGCCGTCCGCCGCGCGGGCGGTGATGTCCACGCGGAGGCCCGCGTGACCGGTCTGCCGGAGCACGTGGCGGGTGCCTGCAGAGAGGCCGAGCTCGACCCGCGCGAGGCGATGCGCATCGACCTGGAACGCGCGGGTCTCCAAGCGACGCTCGCCGGCCGTCGTCCGCGCGATGAACGTCACGACGCCGGACACGCGGCCGGCGAATCGGCCGAGCGGCACGACGACGCGCCAATCCGCGCCAAGGCGGACGCGCGCGGTGCTGCGCGCCTCGAATCCGAGTGCCGACGCCAACGCGGGCGTGCCCAGCGTGGTGGAGACCGCAGAGGCCGACGCGCCCGCCGCAGGGGTCGGGGTCGCGCTCCCCGACACGCTCGACGAACTGATCGGCGCGCCTGACCGCCCCCGTCCGTTGGACGCCCTCACGCAATCCCGTCCACCGCCTCGCGCCAGTGCCTCCACATGCTCGCTCACGGTCTGGCGCGCCTCAATGGTCGTCTGGGCGACATCGTCGGCCCGTAGCGCCACGACCTGCGTCGGCGTCCCGGGGCAGAACAGCGTCAGCCGGGTCGCGTCAGACACCAACAGACCGGACATCTCCTCGCTGTCGGGCAAGGCCACGCGCACCTGGTCGAAGTGCGGGACGCGGCCGTCGTACTGGCGAACCACGGTGTAGGTGCCGCCCCACAGCACGATCGCGATCGCCACTACGACCGATACCGTCGACGAGCTCGCCGTGAGGGCCGCACCCTCGATCACCACGGTCAAGACCGTGACCGCCATCAACACCAACATGGCGCTGAAGCCGATCGTCCGCGCAGCGAGCACCGCGAGCAGCGTCTCGATGCCGCAGGCCACGGCAACCACGAGCGCGTCGCCGCGCAGAGCCGTCAGGTCGCCGAACGACGGACGCGTGCCCCACCACCTGGCCGCAATACGGCAGGCGACGGCCGCAAGCACCGCGAGAACCAGCGGCACGACGACGAGTGCCATCCCTTCCGCGATCAGCTCCTCGCGCGAGGCCCGCGCGGCGAGCCCGGCCGGGTCCGGCACCGCGGATGCATCGAGGCGCGACCAGAGGCGGATCGAACCGAGCAGGATCACCCATCCGACCAGACCGGCCAGCGAAGCGAGCACCTGGACGATCTGCCCGGCGATTACGGCGGGCCCTGGCGCGGACGGCGACGGGTCGGTCTCCAGCATGGCGGGCCGCATCCTCTCCGATCCCGCTCAGCGTTGTCCACCTTTCCCGGCTGCAGCGCGCACGAGCGGCGAGCGCTGCGTAGAACGCCGCGACCACCTCACCCGACGCGCGGCCGAGCGCACCATGCCCCCGCGCGAGGTGCCCGACCCGACGAGCGCATCGAGCAAGCGCTAAGCCATCTCATCGGCAACCGCACCGAGTGGCCTCGGTGGCGCGAGTTCACTGCGCTGCGCTCGACGGCCTGCGGGCGCTAGCCGGCGCCAGGAGGCGACGTCTTCGTCCGTAGCACACCGTTCACCGCTAGGTTGCCGCGATGACGATCCGCGTACTCCACCTGTCGGACCTCCACGCGCGGGCCTGCTGGACGACGGACCAGCAGGAGATCGTCCTGCGCTGGCGGAGCGCCGGCCGGTCGACGCGATGGTCTTCGGCGGAGACCTCGCGTTGTCGGGCGATCCCGCGCAGGCGCCAGCACGCCGAATCCGCGGGGATCCACGCCTATCGACGGCGATATCGCCGAATAAAGGCCCTAGTGCCTGAACCGCGCGCCGCCAATCGGCGATCCTGGACGACCTCCGAAACGAAGAAACCCCGCGACGCGCGGGGCTTCTGAACAAGGGTGAGCGACGGGACTCGAACCCGCGACCGCCTGGACCACAACCAGGAGCTCTACCAACTGAGCTACGCCCACCAGGTCAGAGGGCAGTGTAGACGGTTGGCCTGGCGGGAACTGCGCAGGGGTAACTGCACCGATTTCGAGGAGGAGTACCAAGCGCCATGGCCGCTGAGCCGACGACCCGAGAAGCCAAGCTGATCCAGTACCTCAACGAGGCGTACGGGAAGGAGAAGGAGCTCGAGACCGCGCTGAAGGCGCACATCTCGATGACCTCGCGCGATGCCTACAAGAAGCGGCTGCGCGAGCATCTGAAGGAGACCTCGGCCCAGGCGAAGGGCCTCGAGCGTCGGATCAAGGCGCTGGGCGGCAAGGCCGAGGCGGGGTCTCTGCCGGGGCCGGACGTCGCGTCCGACGCGGCCGCGAAGGTGACGGCCGCGGCGAAGAAGGGCGTCGCGCTCGCCCAGGGCCCGCTGCACGCGATCCGCGGGACGGGCGAGGCCGAGAAGCTCCTCAAGAACGCCAAGACCGAGCTGTTCAACGAGTTCGAGGAGATCGCGAACTACCTCGCGATCGAGGAGCTCGCCAACGCGCTGTACGACAAGGACACCGCCAAGCTCGCCAAGGAGTTCCGCCGCCAGGAGGAGCGCATGGCGGGCTTCCTGCAGAAGCTGATCCCGCAGCTGGCCAAGCAGGTCGTGCGCGACGAGGTCCCGGCCAAGGAGCGCCGGCCCGCCGCGGCGTCCACGTCGTCGTCCTCGACGCGGTCGCGCTCGACGGCGTCGTCGTCGTCCTCGTCGTCCAACGGCCGCGCCCGCAGCACCCGGTCCTCGTCGACCCGCGCGGCGTCCAAGCCCGCCGCCAAGCGCTCGAGCGCCGCGTCGAAGCCGGCGAGCGCCCGCTCGCGGTCGACCGCCGCCAAGAAGCCCGCCGCTAGCACGCGCTCGCGGTCGACGTCCAGCAGCACCGCCCGCAAGCCGGCGACGCGCGCGTCGTCCTCCTCGCGCGCGAAGAAGTCCTAGGACTTCCCGGCCACGCGGCACGGCGCGACGGCGGCACCACGCCCGCCGTCGCGCCGCGCGCCGCGCCTCAGCCCGTCAGCAGCCCCACCAGCTCGCCGGGCTCGGCCACCAGCGCCACCGCGCCGGCCTCGCGCAGCTCGCGCTCGCTGCCGATCCCCCACAGCACGCCGACGCACGGCATCTCGTGCGCCCGCGCGCCGAGCACGTCGAACTTGCGGTCGCCGACCATGCACGGGCGCCGCGCGTGCGGCAGCCCCTCAAGCGCCCGGGCGATCGTCAGCGACTTCGCCTCGTCGCGCGCCTGCAGCGACGGCCCGTGGACCGCCTGGAACCGGTCCAGCAG
>JAOPZD010000019.1 GCA_025964295.1 Conexibacter sp. | reverse complement strand
GGGCCGGCCGGCGGTCGCGGTGGCGGTGGACCATGCCGACCTGCCCTCGCTGGCCGTCTCCCTCGCGGCCGTGCTGCGCGAGACGGTCGGCTCCGTCGGCGTCGTCGCCGCCGACGCCCACCACGGCGCGCTCGCCGCCGCCGGCCTGGCCGAGACGACCGGCCAGCTCTCCGGCACCATCGACCTCCTCGACCTCCAGTCGATCAAGGGCCTCGAGTTCGACGCCACCATCGTCATCGACCCCACCACGATCCTCGACCAACGCCCCGACGGCGGCCCCGGCGGCCTCTACACCGCCCTCACCCGCTCCACCCGCGCCCTCGCGATCCTCCACACGACGCCGCTTCCCGACGCGCTCGCGACGTCCCGGGACCTCCACCACCTCCCGGCCTCCGAAGCCCTCACCGCCTGGCGCGATTGACGCGCGCTCCGTCACGACTCCGCACCGCCCCCGCGCCGATCCGGCAACGCCGGCGCGCTCCGAGGTCAGCCGCACGTACCGTCCGGCGACCGCGATGACCTTTGACCTCGACGATCCGCGACAACTCGCCCTGCGCGCGCCCACCTATGCGCTCGCCTTCGAGGAGGCCGGGCACGCGCTCGACGGTCAGGAGCGCGCGGTCGCCGACCTCACCGCGAGGGCCGGCGTGCTGATGGCCGCCGCCGCGGTCACCACCTCGATCTTCGGCGGCCAGGTGCTGCGCGACGGCCACCGCGTGATCGCGACGTGGGTGGCGATCGGCGCGTTCCTCGGCGTCGGCGTTGCCGTCCTCGCGGTTCTTTGGCCGCGCCACGACTGGGAGTTCGGCGCACAGCCGAAGGGCCTGCTCGCCCAGTACGCCGAGCCGGCCCACACGCCGCTGGCCATGATCCACCGCGACCTCGCGATCCATCGCTCCGCCAGCTTCGCCAGGAACACGCGTCAGCTGAGGAGCGTCCTCCTGTGGCTGCGCGTCGGGATGTGCCTCCTCGCGGTCGAGGTGGTGGCCTGGGTTGTGGCCTTCGCCGATGTCACCTAACCTCGAACCCATGCCCGAGTCCAAGCAGCAGCCGGCCCAGTCAGCGCCTCCGCTGCCGAAGCCTGGATCGCCCGACACGGAGCCGCCGAGCCGTCCCAGCCCGGCGCCGCTGCAGCCGATCCGGCCCAGCCCGATGGTGGGCCAGCCGCGGTAGCTAGACCGCCGTCGCCGCGGCCTGCAGCGCCGCGGTGAACGAGGTGATGTCCGCCTCGGTCGTGTCCCACGAGCACATCCAGCGGACTTCGCCGGTGGACTCGTCCCAGGTGTAGAAGGGGAAGTCGGGGCGGACCGCGTCGGCGAGAGCGCGGGGGAGGGTGGCGAAGACGGCGTTGGCCTGGACCGGGCGGGTGATGGCGATGCCCGGGATGGCCGACACCTGCTGGGCCAGCAGCGAGGCCATGGCGTTGGCGTGCGTGGCCGAGCGGCGGAAGAGGTCGTCTTCGAGCAGCGCGACGACCTGCGCGGAGAGGAAGCGCATCTTCGACGAGAGCTGGGCGTGCTGCTTGCGCAGCCAGGCGAAGCCGTCGGGGCCCGGCTCGCGGAGGAAGACGACCGCCTCGACGCCCAGCGCCCCGTTCTTGGTCAGGCCGAAGGACACCGCGTCGGCCCCGACCGCGGTGGTGACGTCGGCCAGCGACGCGTCCAGCGCGACGGCGGCGTTGGCCAGCCGCGACCCGTCGATGTGCAGGTACAGCCCGTTGGCGTGGGCGACGGCGGCGATCGCGCGCAGCTCGTCGATGGCGTAGACCGTCCCGAGCTCGGTCGTGTTGGCGATCGACACGACCCGGACCTGCGGCGCGTGCTCGTCGCCCTGGCGCGCCAGCAGCGGCTCGATCTGCGCGGCGCTCAGCTTGCCCTCCGCGGTGGGCAGCGTCAGCAGCTTCACGCCGGCCATCCGCTCCGGCGCCGCGGCCTCGTCGACGTGCAGGTGCGACGTGTCGGGCGTGACGACGCACTCCCAGGTGCGCGTCAGCGCGCCGAGCGACAGGACGTTGGCCGCCGTGCCGTTGAAGACCAGCCACGGCTGCGCCCGCTCGCCGAACTGCGCCTTGATCAGCTCGGTCGCCCGCGCCGTCCACGGGTCGGCCCCGTAGGAGACGACGTGGTCGGCGTTGGCCTCCGCGATGGCCGCGAGGACCTCGGGGTGGGCACCGGCGTAGTTGTCGGAGGCGAACGCGCGCATGCCCACCAGCCTAGGCGGTGCGGCGACGCCTAGGACTTGTGCAGCGACAGGCGCTGGCCGTTCATCTTGCGCGCCGCGTCCGAGCACAGGTACACCAGCGTCTCGGCGATCTCGTCGACGTCGGTGAACGTCCTATAGGCCTTGTCCGGGTTCTCGGCGCGCATCTGCGGCGTGACGATGGCCTGGACGACCGCGACGTTCGCGGTGCCCTCGGTCTCGGCCAGCTCGGCCGCGAACGTCAGCGTCCACGCCTCGGCCGCGGCCTTGGTCGCCGCGTAGGCCGCGTTTCCGGCCACGGGCCGCGACGCGACCGAGGAGGAGACCAGCGCGAAGCGCCCGCGCGGTCCCGCCGCCTTGAGCAGCGGCGCGAAGGCGCGCGTGGTGTGCACGACGCTGTGGAACAGCAGGGCCTCCAGGAAGTCGAGGTCCTCGAGCGACGTCTCCTCGATCGACGTGCCCCCACGCCAGCCGCCGACGAGGTGCAGCAGCCCGTCGACCTCGCCGAGCGCCGCGGCCCACGCCGCCGCGCCCTCGGCCGTCACGAGGTCCGCGCCGCGCGCGTCGCCCGCCACGTCGCGCACGACGTCGAGGTGCGCGTCGGTCCG
>JAOPZD010000004.1 GCA_025964295.1 Conexibacter sp. | reverse complement strand
CCAGGGGGATCCCCGGGAGGTTCCATGCAGATCAGGACAAGGGCTCGCGGCCTGCTCGCGGGCTTGACGGCGTTGGCGGTCCTCGGGGCCGGCGCCGCCACCAGCCAGGCGGCCGGCCGCACGGTCGAGCCGCTGAACCAGTACGCGGTCAGCGGCCGCGTGACGACGGACCAGCTCGCGCGCGCGGGCTACGACCTCAACGAGGTCAAGGCGATCGGCAAGACGGGCAAGCTCGGCATCGTCGCCACGCCGGCCCAGGCCCAGGCGCTGCGCGACAAGGGCGCGACGGTCCAGGCTCTCTCGGAGGCGCGCCAGATGCAGGCGCCGCCGACGCCGCTCACCAACCCGACCCACGGCTACGACGTCTTCCGGCCGTGGAGCCTGAAGCCGGCGCCCTGCCCGGACACGTGCGCGACGCCCAACGTCCCGCTGAAGAAGTGGTACCACGACCTCGCGGCGCGCTACCCGGAGATCGTCAAGGAGGAGACGATCGGCAAGTCGGTCCTCGGCCAGCCGATCAAGGCCTACAAGGTGACCGACGGCGCCCGCTACACCCGCGACGGCTCCAAGCCCGTGGCGCTCTTCGAGTCCACCCAGCACGCCCGCGAGTGGATCTCGGCGGAGGTCAACCGCCGGCTGTTCGCGTGGTTCCTCGACCATCGCCGCGACCGCGACGTCAAGCGGCTGCTGGCCCAGAACGAGGTCTGGTTCATCCCCATGATGAACCCCGACGGCTACGACTACACCTTCACGTCCAAGGGCACGCGCCTGTGGCGCAAGAACCTGCGCGACGTCAACGGCGACGGGATCATCGACCCCGCGCACGACGGCGTGGACACCAACCGCAACTGGCCCGAGAAGTGGAACTGGGACCTGGAAGGCGCGTCGGCCGACCCGTCGACGGAGACCTACCACGGCTCCGGCCCGGCCTCCGAGCCCGAGGTCCAGGCCTCGCGCAAGCTGCACCAGCGCCTGCGCCCGCGGTTCCTCATCGACTACCACTCGTTCGCCCAGCTGATCCTCTACCCGGAGGGCTGGCAGGTCGAGACCGAGGCCACCGACGCGCCGCTGATGAAGGCGCTGGCCGGTGACGACGACCATCCGGCCGTCCCGGGCTTCGACCCCGACGTGTCGGCCGAGCTGTACACCACCAACGGCGACGTCACCGGCGACGCCTACAACAACTGGGGCACCCAGGCGTTCACGGTCGAGCTCGACGGCGGCACCGGCGACGGCGTCGGCGGCACGGTCGACGGGCCCGACTCGCTCGCGCCCGGCGGCTTCGTGTTCCAGGACTCAGAGACGGCCGTGCAGGCCGAGTTCACCAAGAACCTCGACTTCGCGCTGGATCTCGTGAAGTCGGCGCAGAAGCCCGACCAGCCCCAGTCGCACCTGGGCACCACGGCTCCGGACCTGGTCCCGACGACGTTCTCGATCTCGACCGGCGACCCGCAGACCGTCGAGGTCAACGCCAAGCGCTCGCTCGGCGACGTCAAGGTCTGGTGGCAGGTCAACGGCGGCCGCGTGCAGCGCGGCAGCCTCAGCGAGTACGCGGGCGGCAAGCGCTACGGCAAGCCGGGCACGTACTACCACAAGCTCCGCGGGCAGGTCAGCGGCGCCAAGGCGGGGGACAAGGTCCAGGTCTGGTTCGGGCGTGGCAACAAGACGTCTGACCCGTTCACCTACACGGTGAAGTCCACGACCGGCAACCCGGTGCTGCTGATGCCGGCCGAGGACTACACCGGCAACAGCTCCGACGTCAGCGGCACGCCCTACCCGGGCCCGCTGTACCAGGACGACTACAAGGCGGCGCTCGACGCCGCGGGCATCAAGTACGACATCTACGACGTCGACGCCAACGGCCGCACCGCGGCCTCCGCGCTCGGCGTCCTGTCGCACTACAAGGCCGTGATCTGGGAGACGGGCGAGGACCTCTACGTGCGGGAGCCGGGCCAGCCCGGCGGCACGGGGACGTCCAAGCTCGCCGACGACGAGATCCTCGGCGTCCGCGACTACCTCAACGACGGCGGCAAGGCGCTCGTGGCCGGCAAGTTCGCGCTGCAGGGCGGCTGGGACCAGTTCCTGTGGAACCCGCTCGGCGCACCGCCGGCGCCGTTCTGCAAGTCCAACCAGACCGACCCCAGCGGCAACGACGACCCGCCGGGCCAGAACTTCAACTGCGTGGTGGAGTCCAACGACTTCCAGCAGTACTGGCTCGGGGCCTACCTGCCGGTGGGCGCGGCGGCCGACAACGACCAGGCCGCGGCGCTCCCGTTCCAGGAGGCGGGCGGCCCGTTCGGCACCGCGGAGTTCACCGTCAACGGCGAGGACTCCAAGCAGAACCAGGACAGCATCTACTCGTTCCTGACGACGTCGAGCATCCTGACGCCCGACAAGTACCCGCAGTTCGACAGCAAGCAGGCGATCAAGTTCGACCGCCCGCCGTCGTTCGACCCGCCGACGGGCACGCACTACGCGTTCTCCCAGGCGGCCGACGACAGCTACAAGCGCCTGTCGCGGACGGTGGACCTGACCGGCAAGACCGCGGCGGACCTGTCGTTCACGGCGTCCTACGACACCGAGCCCAACTGGGACTTCCTCGTGGTCGAGGCGCACACGGTCGGCCAGGACGACTGGACGACGCTGCCGGACGCCAACGGCCACACGTCGGATGACATCACGGGCAACAGCAGCTGCCCGCAGATCCCGATCACCGACGAGCACCCGTTCATGAAGCACTACGTGACGCTGCATCCCGAGACCAGTCCCGGGGCCGGCGACGCGACGTGCACCAACGGCGGGACGAGCGGCACGTTCAACGCGGCCACGGGCAACTCCGGCGGCTTCGTGGACTTCGACTTCGACCTGTCCGCCTACGCGGGCAAGCAGGTCGAGCTGTCGATCACCTACATCAGCGACGAGGGCTTCCAGGGCCTCGGCGTGTTCGTGGACGACGCGAAGATCACGGCCGACGGCGCCACCCTGACCGAGACGTCCTTCGAGGACGGCCTCGGCGGCTGGGCCGTGCCGGGCGTGCCCGAGGGCAGCTCGCCCAACCCGAACGACTGGATCTCGTCCACCTCGGTGGGCTACGTCGACGGGCCGGGCGTGGCGACCAAGGACACGCTCTACTGGGGCTTCGGCCTCGAGGGCGTGACCGGCGCCGACAAGCGCGCCCAGGTCATCAAGGACGCGCTGACCTACCTGGGGGCGGCGGGCTAGAGGCCCGCAGCCGCCCGACGTCGGACCACGGGCGCCGCCGCTGAAGGCGGCGCCCGCGGTGCCGACTACCGGGGACGGATGTTCGTCCGCCCCCGTTCCTGTGCTCTGCTGCTCGCGAGCGCCGCTGTCGCGGCGCTCGCGGTCGTTCCCGCCGGCGCGGGCGCCGCCACCGGCGCGGCGCCGAGCTTCGCC
>JAOPZD010000677.1 GCA_025964295.1 Conexibacter sp. | reverse complement strand
CCGCGGCCGCGACGCCGTGGTGCACCTGGCGGGCGAGCCCGTCGCCCAGCGCTGGAGCGACGACGTCAAGCGCAGGATCCGCGAGAGCCGCGAGGTCGGGACGCGCAACCTCGTCGAAGGGCTGCGCGCCGCCGGCGCCGACGCCCCCAAGACGCTCGTCGCCTCCTCGGCGGTCGGCTACTACGGCAAGCGCGGCGACGAGCCCGTCCCGGAGTCCACGCCCGCCGGCGCCGACTTCCTCGCCGGCGTCTGCGTCGCCTGGGAGCGCGAGTCCGACGCGGCCGCCGAGCTCGGCCTGCGCGTCGTGAAGATCCGGACCGGCGTCGTGCTCGACGCCGGCGGCGGCGCGCTGGGGACGATGCTGCCCCCGTTCAGGCTCGGCGTCGGCGGACCGGTCGCCGGCGGCGCGCAGTACCTGCCGTGGATCCACGTCGACGACCTCGTCGCCATGTACCTCCACGCGCGCGAGGACCCGGCGTGGTCGGGCGCCTACAACGGCTCCGCGCCCGAGCCGGTGACGAACAAGGCCTTCACCAAGGCGCTGGGCCGGGCGCTGCACCGCCCCACCGTCGCGCCCGTCCCGGGCTTCGCGATCCGCCTGCTCTACGGCGACATGGCCGAGATCGTGACCGAAGGCCAGCGCGCGGTGCCCGAGCGGCCGCTGGCGGGCGGGTTCGCCTTCCGCCACGCCGATCTCGACGAGGCGCTGCGCGACGCGCTGAAGTAGCGCGCCAGACTAGGTCTGCGCGGCCTCCTGGTCGTCCTCGTGCTCGGCGCGAGCCTTGCGCTGGGAGACGATCGACGTGGGCTTGGCGGGGATCACGAGCCAGATCAGGACGCCGATGGCGCTCAGCAGCAAGCCGGTCCCGAGCCCCCACTTCTCGCCGTAGCCCTTGCGGTTGGACAGCGAGCTGGCGATCCACGCCGAGCCCAGCCAGATGTAGAGCAGCCAGAACGCCTTGGAGCCGATGGCGGCGACGATCAATGCGGTGGTCATGACTCAGGTCCCCAGGTAGGCGGCCATGACGCGCTCGTCGGTGCGCAGCGCGGATGACTTGTCGGACAGCGCGACGGTCCCGGTCTCAAGGACGTAGCCGCGGGAGGAGACGTCGAGCGCGTAGTTCGCGTTCTGCTCGACCAGGAGGATCGTGACGCCCTGCTCGTTGATCTCGCGGATGATCTCGTAGATCTTGTCCACGATCACCGGAGCGAGGCCGAGCGACGGCTCGTCGAGCAGCAGCAGCTTCGGCTGGGCCATCAGCGCGCGTCCCATCGCGAGCATCTGCTGCTCGCCGCCGGACATCGTGCCGGCCTTCTGCTTCTCGCGCTCCTTGAGCCGCGGGAACATCTCATAGACGCGGTCGAGGTCGCTGCGGATGGCGGCGTGGTCCTTGCGGGTGAACGCCCCCATCTCGAGGTTCTCGAGCACCGTCATGCGCGGGAAGATGCGCCGGCCCTCGGGCGAATGGGCGATGCCGATGCTCGCCACCGCGTGTCCGGGCATGCCGGTGATGTCGCGGCCGAGGTAGTAGATGCTGCCCTCGCGGGGCGGGACGATCCCCGAGATCGAGCGCAGCGTCGTCGTCTTGCCGGCGCCGTTGGAGCCGATCAGCGTGACGATCTCGCCCTCGTAGACCTCGAGCGAGATGCCCTTGAGCGCCTCGATGGCCCCGTAGAAGGAGTGGATGCCGTCGACGTGCAGGACGGGCTTGGCGCCCGTGCCCCTGGGCGCCGCTCCCGTCTCCGGGACGGTCGGTGTCATGTCGCTCACGCCTGGCTCCCGAGGTAGGCCTCGATGACCCGCGGATCCTGGCGCACGACCTGGGGCGAGCCCTCGGCGATCTTCTCGCCGTGGTCGAGGACGGTGATGTGGTCCGAGACGTTCATCACGACCTTCATGTCGTGCTCGATCAGCAGGATCGACATGTCCTGCTCGGTGCGCAGCCGGTCCATCAGGCGCCGCAGCTCCTCGGACTCGGCGGCGTTCATGCCGGCCGTCGGCTCGTCCAGGAGCAGCAGCTTGGGCTCGGAGGCCAGCGCCCGCGCGATCTCCAGGCGCCGCTGGTCGCCGTAGGGCAGGTTCATCGCGAGCTCGTCCTTGCGCTTGAGCCCGACGAAGTCGAGCAGCTCGCGCGCCCGCTCCTTGGACCGCTTCTCCTCGCGGCGCACGAACGGCGTGCGCAGGACCATGCCGGTGACCCGCGACCGCAGCCGCGGGTGCATCCCGACCTGGACGTTCTCGGTCGCGGTCATCGTCCGGAACAGCTTGATGTTCTGGAAGGTGCGCGCCACGCCGGCCGCGGTGACGAGGTCGGCCCGCTTGGCGGTGATGTCCTTGCCCTCGAAGATCACGCGCCCGGTCGTCGGGCGGTAGAGCCCCGTGAGGCAGTTGAAGAACGTCGTCTTGCCCGCGCCGTTGGGCCCGATCAGCGAGACGATGGACTTGCGCGGGACGACGAAGTCGACGTCGTTGACCGCCACCAGCCCGCCGAAGATCTTCGACACGCCCGTCGCGTCGAGCACCGGCGGACCGCTGTGGTCGACCTCGGTGCCGTCCAGGTTCGTCGTGACCTGCCGCTGCTCACTCACTGTGCACCTCGTACATCTGCGCCGTGTCGCCGACCACGTCTGCGTCCTCCCCTTCGATCTCGCCCTCGTGCAGCTCGAGCTTGCGTCTGCCGGACGGGATCAGGCCCTCGGGGCGGAGCACCATCATGATCAACAGGAAGAAGCCGAACACGCCGTAGGACACCGACGTGGGGTCGAAGCCGATCGGCAGCTGGTTGAGCTCGGGCAACCCGTAGCGGTTGAGCATCGACAGCGCCACCGCGCCGACGATCACGCCCCAGATGTTGCCCATGCCGCCGATGATGATCATCGCCAGGACGAACACCGAGAACCCGAACTCGAACTGGTCGACGTTGACCGTGTTGTTGTAGGAGCCCAGGAACGCGCCGGCGAAGCCGCCGAACGCCGCGCCGATGGCGTAGGCCCACAGCTTGGTGCGGACCAGGTTGACGCCCATCGACGCCGCGGCGACCTCGTCCTCGCGCACCGCGATCCACGCGCGCCCGAGCCGGGAGTCGCGCAGCCGGCGGTTCACGAAGACGGTGAACACCACCATCGCGAGCGCCACCCAATACGCGGGTTTCAAGTTGAAGTCCGTATAGACCAGGCTCTTGGACCACGGCAGGTTGATGGTGTCGATCGGCGTGATGCCCTGGCGGCCGTTGGAGAAGTCGGTCGTTCCTATGCCGAACAGGCCGCTGGTGCTGTTCTCGAAGATGCGCGGCACGATCTCGCCGAACGCCAGCGTCACGATCGCGAGGTAGTCGCCGCGCAGCCGCAGCGTCGGCGCGCCCAGCAGGATGCCCCACACCGCGGTGATCGCCATCGCGATGAACGCGACGAGGAAGAAGTTGATGTGGATGCCGGGGATCTCGGCGTGCGTGCCGTTCAGCTTCAGCTGGAACGTCGCGCGGTCGCTGGACAGGATGTGGATGCCCTTGCCGCCGTTGACGTCCGGGAACTGCTGGGAGCCGAACCAGCCGATCACGAACGCGCCGATCGCGTAGAACGCGACATAGCCGAGGTCGAGCAGCCCGGCGAAGCCGACGACGATGTTCAGGCCCAGGGCCATGATCACGTAGGCCAGGGTCTGGATCGACGCGTCCAGCAGCGACCCGGTGCCCGCGATGTACGGGAACAGGATCGCCAGGACCAGCGCGACGAGCATCCACACGGTCGCCGGCAGCTTGCCGGTGACCCGGTCGAAGCTCTGGCGGAAGCTCTGGCGAGCGGTGACCATGGTGCTCATCCCTCTCGCGTCTCCTCGCCGAACAGCCCTTGCGGCCGGAAGACCATCACCAGGATCAGGACGCCGAACACGACGGCCGGCGTCCACTGCGGCCCGAGCGGGAGCCCGAGGTAGTCGCCGGAGTCCGAGATCGCCTGGATCACGCCGATGATGAGGCCGCCGATCACGGCGCCCTTGAGGTTGCCGATGCCGCCCATGACCGCCGCGGTGAAGGCGATCAGACCGGCGGTGAAGCCCTGGTTGAACCGGATCGTGCCGTTGTACAGCGCGTAGATCAGGCCCGCCGCGCCGGCCATCAGGCCGCCGAGCAGGAACGTGAGCTGGATCGTGCGGTCGACGTCGATGCCCATCAGCCGCGCCGCGTCGGGATCCTGGGCCGTCGCGCGCATGGCCTTGCCGTAGCGCGTCGAGCCGACGAACCACAGCAGCGCGATGAGCAGCGGGACGGTCACGATGACCGCGAAGACGTCGGAGTGCTCGATCCCGACGTTGAAGATCGTGAAGTAGTTCTTCTGGGAGCCGATCAGGTCGGGGGCGCTGTCCGGCGTCGGTCGCCACAGCAGGCCGACGTTCTGGAGGATGAAGCTCATCCCGATGGCCGTGATCAGCGGCGCCAGCTTCGGCGCGTTGCGCAATGGCCGGTAGGCGACCCGTTCGATCAGCACGTTGAGCGTGCCGCTGGCGAGCATCGCCAGGGCGAGCACCACGACGATCGACAGGACCATCAGCGGCATCGCGGTCTTCTCGTCGACGCCGAAGGTCGCCCAGAGGGAGACCGAGACGAACGAGCCGATCATGAACACCTCGCCGTGGGCGAAGTTGATCAGCTCGACGATGCCGTAGACCAGCGTGTACCCGAGGGCGATCAGCGCCCAGATGGTGCCGTTGGAGAGTCCGGTCTTGACGTCGTCGAGGGTGTCGTGCGGCGAGTGCACGAACTGCGCGACGAGCGCGAGCACGAGCAGCAGCGGCAGCGCGTAGGCGTTGATGACATCAGAGAGCTTGCGTGCGGGCGGGCCCGCCGACGCGGTCTCGGTGATGGATGCGGCTTCCATGTGGTCCTTTGTAGGGAACCGAACGGCCGGCCGGGACCGAGGTCCCGGCCGGCACGTCACGGATGGGTCAGCTGGTCTGTGCCTTGATGACCTTGTCGAACACCAGCTTGCCGTCGACCACGCGATCTCCGCCGTAGTCCGACAGCGTCGTGTCGCCGTTCTCGTCGATCGAGTAGGTGCCGAGCACCGACTGACGGTCCTTGATCTTGAAGAAGGCGTCGATGACCGCCTGGCGGTCGTTGCCCTTGTCGCCGGCGTTCTTGATCGCCTCGAGCAACACGCCCATGGCCTCGTAGCCATAGATCGCGTACGCCTCGGGATCGGCGCCGTACTTCGCCTTGTACGTCTTGAAGAACTCCTGCCCGGACGGCGGGTAGAGCTTCGGGTCCAGCGTCGGGTTGGTGACGTAGGTCACCTTCTCGACGGACGAGCCCAGCTTCGTCGTGAACGCCGTCTCGGCCACGCCGTCAGGACCGAACAGCTTCGCCGTCGGCATCGCCGCGTGGAGGTCCTTGAACAGCTGGACCGCGTTGTTGTCGGTGATGCCACCGAAGAACACGCAGTCGGCACCCGTCGCCTTGATGGACGTCGCGACCGACCGGTAGTTGGCGGCCTTCGGGTCGATGCCGGTGTTGCCGGCGATCGCCAGCCCCTGCGTCTTGGCAGCGGCGACCACGTTCTTGACGAGGCCCGAGCCGTAGACCTCCTTGTCGTTCAGGAGGTAGCTCTTCTTGCAGCCGTTGTCCTTCTGGTAGGACACCTGGGCGGCGCCCTGGATGTGGTCCGCCGGGACGACGCGCCCGTAGGTGCGCTTGCCCGAGGGGTAGTACTTGTCGGGCTCGCCCTTGTCGGCACCGAGCGAGCGGGTCAGGCCCGTCGCGGTGTTCGACGGCGAGACCTGCAGGATGCCGGCCTCGTTCAGGATCGGGATCGAGATCGCCGAGGCGCCCGAGTTGAACTCACCGAGGTAGCCGATGGTCGACTTGTCCTGGGCGGCCTTGCGGGCATCGCCCGACGTGGCACCCGGGTCCCACTTGCCGGCTGCGGCCGTGGAGTCGTCGAGGCTCACATACTTGATGTTGAACTTGCCGACCTTGTTGCCCTGGCTCTGAAGCGCCAGCTTCTCGCCGTTGACGACCGAGAGCGACTGCGCTCGCGAGTCGCCCTGCAGCGGAAGGCTGGAGTAGATGGTCAGGTCGGTGGAGCCGGAGCTTGCGCTCGTGCTGCTCCCACCGCTGCCGCCACTGTCGTTGTTGGAGCTGCCACAGGCAGCCACACCGAACGACAGCGCGGCCAGCAGGCAGCTCGAAGCTGCCAGATGACGTACGCGCAACGTGTCCCCTCCTCAAGGGATCGATTCCGGAGAGAGCGCGAGTCTAAACAGGGTCAGGGACGACGCGCAATGGTCACCCCTCCACACCACAAGGTGGAAATGTGGGTTGACCACTGTGCGACTCCTACAGACCCTGGGAGAAACGGCCTGCGGCATGGCCCAAGCCCACACCCGAGGGTGCCTTAAGAGGCGTCAGGCGTCGCGTCTTCGAGCGCAAGGACGCGACAGACGTCGCGGCTAGCGCTCGCGCTTGGCGGGGTTGTACTTCGCCAGCATGTGGACCGTGAAGGCGACGATCATCAGCAGCGCGGCGAGCAGGAAGCTGTCCAGCGCCTTGGCGCCGAGCGCCCAGAGGACGATCCAGAGGCAGAGCGAGGCGACGATGGAGTACGCGAGTCCCATGGCGCGCCGGATCCTATCGGCCTAGGGCGCGAGACGGCGCGTGGCCGGGTCCCAGCGGACGGCGGGCGCGCCGCGGTGGTGGACGCCGCCGACCCAGCGGTCCAGCGGCGCCAGGAGCGCGAGCGCGTCGGCCGCGCCGGCGTGCACGGCGGCGCCGTCGTCGGAGAGCGCGAACCTCCCGGCGTCGTCGCGCACGACCAGCGGGGCCAGCGAGCTGGCGCGCCACCACAGCGTCGCGTCGCCGTGGAACGGCCGGTCCTCGTGCGCGGTGGCCGCCATGAACAGCGCGGCGGGGGCCAGCGGGCCGGCGGCCAGCGCGTCGACGATCTGGCGCTCGGTGCGCCCGAGGCCGTCCGTGGTGGCCGGGTGCTCCTCCAGCAGGCGGCCCAGCGCGGGCGCGAGGTCGGGCAGCCCGGGCGTCCCGGCCAGCCAGGCGTCCTGCACGCGGTCCGGGTGGGTCGAGGTGAACGCCGCCCAGACCCGGCGAGCGAGGTCGTGCTCGGCCTCGCCGAGGGAGGCTCCCGCGGCGAGCTTGTCGCGCAGGAAGATCCGCGGGCCGCGCGGGAGGCGCACGAGCTGGACCGGGCCGAGCGGGCGGCTGCGGCGGCTCTCGGCCGACGCGGCGAGGCGGTCGAGGACCTGGACGAGCTGGAGCTGGTCGTAGAGGTCGTCCTCGAACCACAGGACGAGGCGGGTGGAGAAGTCGACCGCGTCGAGGCGGCCGTCGCGGACGGTCAGGCGCGCGAGGGCCTCCGGCGCGTCGATGAGTCCCGCGCGGCCGAGGAAGCGCGCGCGGACCTCGCGCAGCGCGGCCGGCTCCAGGGCCGGGACCGGGCCCTCGTGCAGCACGTCGTCCCAGCCGAGCACCTCCCCCAGCCCCCGCAGGTCGGCGGCGGCGGCCGACCCGTTGGTGACGTGCAGGACGGCCATCAGGCTCAGCTCGGCGCGGGCTGCGCTCAGCTCGGCCCGGGCTTCGCCAAGGCGGCGGAGAACCCCTCGACGAGCTCGCGGACGGCGGCGGAGGGATCGTCGGCCTCGGCGGCCGCGCGGACGAGGCGGCTGCCGATGATGACGCCGTCGGCGCCGGACTGCGCGGCCTGCAGCGCCTGCTCGGGCGCGCCGATGCCGAAGCCCAGCGCGACCGGGACGTCGGTGTTGGCCTTGGCGCGGGCGATGACGCCCCCGAACGTGTCGGTCAGCGCGGCGCGCTCGCCGGTCGTGCCGACGACCGAGACGGTGTAGACGAAGCCGCGGGCGCGGGCGCCGATGCGGGCCATGCGGTCGTCGGGCGTGGTCGGCGCGACGAGCGGGACGAGCGCGATGCCGTTGGCGTCGCAGGCGGCGAGCACCTCGTCGGACTCCTCGAGCGGGAGGTCGGGGACGATCAGGCCGCTGGCGCCCGCCTCGGCGAGCGAGCGCGCGAACGCCTCGGGGCCCTTGGCCAGGACGAGGTTGGCGTACATCATCATCACGACCGGGACGCGCGGCGCCAGCGCGCGGCAGACCTCCAGGACGCCCGCGACCGTCGCGCCGGCGCGCAGGGCCTCGGTCCCGGCGGCGTGGATCACCGGGCCGTCGGCGAGCGGGTCGGAGAACGGGACGCCGAGCTCGATCAGGTCGGCGCCGCCGTCGACGTAGGCCTCGCCGATCCGCAGCGACTCCTCCATCGTCGGGAAGCCGCCCATGAGGTAGGGCATGAGGGCCGCGCGGCCCTTGGCGTTGGCGAAGGCGTCGGCGATGCGCTGGGGTCCATCCATGTCGAGCGTGCAAGCCTACGACCAGGCCGCGTCCTATGCTCGCTGCGCCCGTGAGCGAGCACGACGACCACGAAGCACGGCGCCGCGTCATCGACGCGCTGCCGATGCCGGGCCCGACCGGACGCCGGGCGCTGGTGTGGTTCGCGGCGACCGCGACCGCGATCCTGATCGTCTACCTGCTGATCCCGCACCTGGCGGGCATCGAGGACACGTGGAACCGCATCCGCGACGGCTCGCCGGCGTGGCTGGCGGCGGCGGTCGCGCTGGAGGCGGTGAGCTACCTCGGCTACGCGTGGAACATGGCGGCGGTCAGCGCGGCGGACGGGGTGGTCCTCGGCGTGCGTCGTTCCGCGCTGATCACGCTGGCCGCGACGGCCGCGACGCGGCTGGTCGCCGCGGGCGGCGCCGGCGGCATCGCGGTGACGACATGGGCGTTGTCGCGCGCGGGGCACGGCAACCGGCAGGCGGCCAAGCAGGTCAGCCAGCACATCGTCGCGACGTACGCCGTCTTCATGGCGCTGGTCATCGTCGTCGGCACCGCGCTGGCCATCGCCGGCGAGGACCCGCTGCTGTCGGCGTTCCCGGCGGTGATCGCGGCGCTGGTGGTCGCGCTGTTCCTGGTGATCATCCAGACGCCGGACTGGGTCTCGCGGCGGCTGGACACCGGCCCGCGCTGGCGCCGCCGGCTGCTCGCCGCGCCCCAGGCGCTGGCCGACGGCACGCACTTCACGGTGGACCTGATCCGCCGCCGCGAGCGCGGCCTGTGGGGCACCGTGATCTGGTGGGCCTTCGACATGGCCACGCTCTGGGCGTGCTTCTGGGCCTTCGGCGGCCACCCGGCGATCGCCGAGCTGATCATGGCCTACCTGTTGGGCATGCTCGGCAACCTCCTGCCGCTGCCCGGCGGCGTCGGCGGCGTCGAAGGCGGGATGGTCGGCGCCTTCGCGGCCTTCGACGTCAACGCCTCCGTGGCGCTGGTGGCGGTCCTCGCCTACCGCGCGATCTCGGTGTGGCTCCCCGCGCTGCCCGGCGTCCTGGCGCTGGCGACGCTGCGACGCGCGGCGGAGGGCGCCGAGGTCGAGGAGGACGTCGGCGTGGGCTAGGACGCCGGCTCGACGCCGTAGCGCTCGATGATCTGCGCCAGGTCCTTGTCGCCGCGGCCGCTCAGGCAGAGCACGTCCAGCTGGGACTCCGACGGCGCGTGCAGGGCCCACCACAGGGCATGGGAGGTCTCCAGCGCCGGGATGATGCCTTCGAGGCGGGTGACCTCCTTGAAGGCCTGGACCGCCTGGTCGTCGGTGACCGCGACGTAGGACGCCCGGCCCGTGTCGCGCAGCCAGGCGTGCTCGGGGCCGGAGCCGGGGTAGTCGAGGCCCGCGGAGATGGAGTAGGCCTCGAGCACCTGGCCCTCGTCGTCCTGGAGCACGGCGCTCAGCGAGCCGTGCAGGACGCCCGGGCGGCCACCGGCCGTCAGCGGCGCGCCGTGGCGGGCGTCGAGGCCCTCGCCGCCGGCTTCGACGCCGACGAGCTCGACCGACTCGTCCGGGATGAACGCCGCGAAGATCCCCATGGCGTTGGAGCCGCCGCCGACGCAGGCCAGGACGCGGTCGGGCAGGCGGCCCTCGCGCTCCAGCAGCTGGGCGCGGGCCTCCTCGCCGATGATGCGCTGCAGCTCGCGCACGATCGCGGGATACGGCGCCGGACCGGCCACCGTGCCCAGCACGTAGTGGGTGTCGGCGACGTTGGCGACCCAGTCGCGGATCGCCTCGCTGGTCGCCTCCTTCAACGTCCTCGACCCCGCCGCGACCGGGACGACCGTCGCGCCGAGCAGCTGCATGCGCTCGACGTTGGGCTTCTGGCGCACGATGTCGACCTCGCCCATGTAGACCACGCACTCGAGGCCGAGCAGCGCGCAGGCGGTGGCCGTCGCCGTGCCGTGCGACCCGGCGCCGGTCTCGGCGACCACGCGCGGCTTGCCCATGCGCTTGGCCAGCAGCGCCTGACCGAGGGCGTTGTTGATCTTGTGCGCGCCGGTGTGGTTGAGGTCCTCGCGCTTGAGCCAGATCGCGCGGCCGGCGACCTCGCTCAGCCGCGGCGCCAGGTACAGCGGCGACGGGCGGCCGACGTAGTCGCGCTGCAGGTGGAGCAGCTCGGTCCGGAACGCCGGATCGGACCACGCCTCGATCCACGTGCGCTCCAGGTCCCCGAGCGCGGGCATCAGCGTCTCGGGGACGTACTGGCCGCCGTAGGGACCGAAGCGGATCTCCAAGCCCGTGGTCATGCCCCCGGCCTCACCGGCGCGCCGCGGCCGGGCGGCGTGCGCGTC
>JAOPZD010000667.1 GCA_025964295.1 Conexibacter sp. | reverse complement strand
GGTGGGTCGCACGATCCTCGGGAAGCCGTACGTGGATACGGGGCCCTTGTTGGAGCGTGATCTGGCGCGGCGTGCGGGGCTCGGCTGGTTCGGGAAGAACACGAACCTGATCAATCCGGAGCGGGGGTCGTTCTTGTTTCTTGGCGCGCTGGTGGTCGAGCTTGCGATGGCGGTGGATGCGCCGTTCGAGGCGGATCGGTGTGGGAGCTGTACGCGGTGTCTGGAGGCGTGTCCGACGGATGCGTTCGTGGCGCCGCGGGTGCTCGATGCGACGAAGTGTATTTCGTATTTGACGATCGAGTTGAAGGGGGAGATTCCTGAAGAGTTGAGGGAGGGGGTTGGGGAGCGGTTGTATGGGTGTGACGTGTGTCAGGACGTGTGCCCGTTCAACCGTAAGTTCGCGAAGGAGCTGTCCGAGCCCGCGTTCGCGGCGAGGTCCGCGCTGGCCGGCAAGGATGCGAGGTCGCTCGCGCTCGAGCTGCTTGCCATGTCGCAGTCCGAGTTCTCGACCGCGTTCAAGGGCTCGCCGATGAAGCGGGCCAAGCTGCGGGGGCTCAAGCGCAACTCGTCGGTTGTGCTTGGCAACGTGGGGTCGGCGGACGACGTGCCGGCGCTGGCGGCGGCGCTCTCGGACGAGGAGCCGGTCGTCCGTGTGCATGCCGCCTGGGCGTTAGGCACGATCGGCTCGTCCGAGGCGCTCATGGCGCTCCGGACGAGGGGATCAGTGGAGTCGGAACCATCAGTGCTATCGGAGATCGCCGCGGCGTTGACGCGCGCACGGGCCTGACCGTCCAGCTCGAAGTACTTCGGGGAATGCGGGGCGGTCCGCAGGGTCACGATCGCCGTCTTCCGGTTGGCGCGCCGCTTCCCGCGAATGGGCTGGACGACGACCATGACGTGGACGACCCAGTACTTGATGAGGGTGCGCCGCTGCTCCGGACTGGCATCGTCCCATGCGTTCGCGATGTTGCGCGAGTCGGCGATGATGCGGGACACCTCGGCCCACGCTTCATCCTTTGACCGGGCGAACCCCTCGGCGTCGCTCAAGTCACGGCGCGCCGTCGCGATGCACGCCTTGGCGGCGACGAGCTCCTTCATCAGGGGGTCGTTCTCGTCATCCTGGTCCACCTCGACCAGTCGCACCATGCGGGCGAGCTTGTCGTAGTCGCGCTGGCACTGCTCCAACTTCGCGTGAGACGCGTCCACCGCCTGGTCCGCCGCCTTCCGGAAGTTGTCGCGCTCCAGGATGAGGCGCTTGATCTCCTCCTCGAATTCGGGCGACGTGCGCTGCGCCGCGATGAGGTCGCGGATCTTCGACTCGAGAGGTGAGCGACTCGACTGGAGGGGCGACCCAACGCGCAATGTCCGCAGTGAGGCGCACCGGCCGAAGCAACTCCTCTTCGGGACGTGACTCCAGAGGGAGGATGTCCCAATCTCTCCGAATGTAGACGTTGTCGGCGGTCGTCTTGATCCCGACACTCGTTCGGAGCACATCGCCAAATCGGACTGTTCGCGTACTGCGAATCGCGCGTTGCATCGACTGCACCGCGTCATCTTCGAGGATCCAGGATCCGCTGCCCTTTTGTACCGCGACGTGCCCTACGCGGACCGACCAGAGCGATCCCTTCCAGTCGAGCAGGCGTGACCCCTTGGCGTCGGCCAATACGTGCAGGGCACCCTCGTCGGTCGAGGCGACACAATCTGGCGATGTGGAGCGGTTCCCCTGCTCGTACATTCCGCGGAATCGTACCCCCTCCAGTCCGCCGCCGCGCCGGCGCTGTCCGAAAAGCACCGCCGGCAGCACTGCTGCCGAGAAGAGCCTGCTGTCGCCGAGGTCCCAGACCTCGATCAACCTGGTCTCCGCCTGAAGGAATTCGCGCAGCGCGCTCCCGGCCTTGATCGTGAGGAACTTGTTGCTCACGATGATGGCGAAGTATCCGCCTTCCTGGAGCGACTCGATCATCGCGATGACAAACGCGTACGCGAGATCCACTCGACCCCGGAGGCCGTATCGTGCCGCCAGTTCCTGCGCCCGATCGGCGCCGAGTACCTGGGTGCGCACGTACGGCGGGTTGGCAATGATGACGTCGAACCCCGCCTCGGGGAACGCGACACGCTCGGCGAAGAGCGACTCCTGCGCCTGCTCTGATGCCGACCGACGCGCGAGGAAGTCTCCAACGCGGGGCGTGACTGCGACCCTTCCACCAAGACGATCACACGTCTCTCGCACCGCGGTGGCGTCAAGATCGTATGCGAACGCGTGGACACGAGGACTCGCGTCAGGGATGGCGTCAACGAGCGCGTGAAGGAGCTCACCATCACCGCACGCCGGATCAGCCACTCGGATCTCGCGCCCGGGCGGGAAAACGCCCAGCTCCGACGCGAGCCGCTTCGCGACGGCCCCAGCCAAGGCGACCGGGGTGTAGTGGATTCCGTGTAGCTTCTCCTGCGAAGGCATGCGGCGATCTCGACCGGGCAAAGGGTGCTCCATGAATATAGGGGTTCCGGGGACTCCAGCCGGATCCTTCGACCGCCAACGTGGTCTTTTTCGCGCGGCGGCACGTACACGAGTACCCACCCGCATCGTTAGCCAGGAAACAGCCGCTGGCCGCTCCCCTACCGCCAGTGCATGCGCGCGAGCTAGCGGAGGGTGTCGATATACCCTGTCGCCTCAGATCACCGAATTCAGGCCCGCGTTTCCCCTGAATCATCGGTTTCCCGCCTGCCGAAGAGGCCCCGTAGATCGGGTACGGATAATGGCCCTTTTCCGAACACGCTGCCCACGTCCCGTGACCACTCCAGCCACCGCCCTCGTACCCGTCCTGGCGCCAACCACCGCGCTCCCGCACTCGCTGGTCACCGACGCGGATCTACTGGCCGACTTCTTTGCCGGCCTCCGGCCCACGAGCAGGAGGACCTACCGTCAGCGTCTCCAGCACATGGCCGCATGGCTCGGGTGCCCCTTTGAGGCGCTGCCCCTCGCCTTGCTCGGCGGCGGACGCGGGCCCGCCACCCAGCTCGTGATTCGCTACAAGGGATACCTGCTCGACTCAGGCGCCGCCCCCTCGACGGTGAACGTTGCGCTGTCAGCCGTCCGGTCGCTGGTCGGGATGGCGCGATCCGTGAGCCAGATCGACTGGACCATCGACGTGAAGGGTGTGGGCAGCCAGACGTACCGGGACACTGCCGGACCCGGGGTGGCGGCCGTCCGGCGCCTCATAGAGCAGGCCCGTGCGAATCCCGACGCCACGGCGGTGGTCCGGAACGTGGCCATCATCCGGCTGTTGTTCGATCTGGCGCTTCGGTGCAACGAGCTGACGACGCTCGAGCTCGAGCATGTTGAGCTCGGTGGCGAGGGATCCCCGGTGGCCGTGCACATCCTCGGAAAGGGCAGGCGCCAACGGACACGGCTTACCCTCCCGCGGGCCACGACGGTCACACTGGCGGCATGGATGGCGGCACGCGGTGACGCGCCTGGCACGCTGATCGGGCTCACGAACCGCGGCATTGCCAAACTGCTCGAGCGACTTGCCGCGAAGGCGAAGCTCGGCGCGGTGCGCCCCCACGGACTTCGTCACACCTCGATCACCGCTGCGCTCGATCGTCACAACGGCGACGTGCGAAAGGTGCGCGAATTCTCGCGCCACTCGAAGGTCGAGACACTGCTGCGCTACGACGACAACCGCCGCGACTCAGCTGGGGAGGTTGCTGGAACGGTTGCCGAATTGCTCTGACGAGGAGTAACCCACCGGCCCTCTGCTCCGAGGCGAATAGCGGACTGCGGAAGGCCGAGGTACTACCCCACGGCGACCACGAACGTGCTCGCGTAACTGCGCGTGGACGTCCGTGCCCCGCGGATGCGGTTCTTCCTTGTACACCTCGCCAGGACGGTGGCGAGAAGACGCCGCCTCTCCGCCCCTGCCCCCCGACGCCCGTGTGGACGAATGCGCCCGTATTGGCTGCGGCGCATCGGCGGCGCTCATCTCCGCAAACCTACGCCGCTTGCGGCGGCCGCGGGCCAGCCTGGCGCGTCCGCCGAGCAAGGACCGCTCGGCGCGGGCGTCGTAACCTCCGCGACACGTTCGCCGCGTGTCGGCGCCGTCTTCAGAAGGTCAGCCGTTCGCGAAGAGAGAGACGATTCCGCTCCGCCTCGATGCGTGCGTGAAGCTGGCGCTGCTCCTCTCGTTGCCGCTCCTGCGCCTCTCGCTCCAGAACGCCTGGGAAGTTTCGGTTTGTCATCTGGATCAACTCCTTCAGACTGTCGATGATCCGCTGCAGGTCGTGCTCACTGCCCCGCACCTGCACGGCGGGCGTGCGGCCCAGAAGCCCCTTCGGGTCATGGCCCATCGGGTAGCTGTAGCCATGGACGCTGCGCGCCACCTCCAGCCACTTGTCTGAGGGTGCTCGGTTCAGCTTGAGCGTCGCGGCGCCCGGCCCGGGCACCTCGAGGCTGACGATTCGAATCGGGTCGTCGAGTAGCGGGTCGACGATCGTGGTCGCCGGGACGACCGTGCCCTGTAACTCGTTGAGCTTCTGCCGGATCACGAACTGCTGTTGCGCAGCCTGCAGTTCTCGCTTCACGGCGTCGATGCTTGCCGGGCGATCGCTTGGTTGCTGCCGGATCATCGTAGCTACCAACTCGTCCACGAAAGCGTAGTCCGCAGCCACAGCTATGACCGACTGGTACCCCGTACCGTGCGGGACGACCCCCGTGAACATCTCATTGAGGATGAGCCCCAGCGCGTAGATGTCGGCCCGCTGGTCGACTTTCCCTCCACGTTCGCGCTGCTCCGGCGCGGCGTACTGGAAGTTGGCAAGGCGGGTTCCTGGCCTCGTCTCCACCATCGTGAACCGCTCCTCGTCCTCGAAGTGGGCAACGCCGAAGTCGGTCACAACGAGCGCGCGCTCGGAGAGGTCATACAGCACGTTCTCGGGCTTGATGTCCCTGTGCACGACGCCAAGCAGGTGGGCCGCCTCGACGCCATCGAGCAGGGTGCTGAATAGCGGGATTACCTGGGGCGGCGGCACCCGCTTGGCGATCAGGCTCCGCAGCGTGTCCTTGTATAGCGGCATGACGTAGAACGAGGCATCCCCGCCCTTCATGGGGATGGACCCGGAGTCGAGTACGCGGACCACGCGCGGGTGGCGAGCCACCGCGCCGAACAAGATCTCGTTCTTGAAGCGGCGTGCCTTCTCCTTCGTCGCTTTGCTGGGGTCGAGTACCTTGATCGCGACCAGCTGGCGCTTCTCGTCCTGAGCCCGGTAGACCGTGCCACTACCCCCTTGGCCGAGGATGTCGGAGGGAAGCGCGGTGTACTCGCCGAAAGCGGTCAGGAACCGTAGTGGAGCTTTGGCAGCCATTCGTCGTCGGGTGATAGTGTTTACGAAGGGGCGTACTCACGATGGCCGCGGCGCTCGCACTCGCCGACGCATCTTCGGACCGAACGACCGCCGGGCCGCGCGCTCCTTGCACACCGCCCCTGCGCAGGGGCCGGCGACGTAGTTGGGCACCGGGGGGCGAGGCCCGGCTCGACCACGCCGTCGGTTCCAACGGCTCGGCGTTAGCCCAGGGTTACGGCGGATGCGAGGTCGCGTCGAGCGTGCCCTAAATCGCCGAAACGAATCTGCTGCAGTCGCGCTCGCCTCGGTCATTGACGTGATCGCCAGCCAATACATCGCGGTTACTTCAGCAGCATCGGCCAACCCGAGTGCTGCACTAACGTGCTCTGTCTTAGAGGGCCACCAGCTCGGCGAGCTTCATCGCGACGTCTGACATCGAGTTGTCTGCCGTGCTCAGTCCAGTTCGCGAGGCGAGCAGCGGACTGATTTCTCGGAGCTCTTCGTACGTCGTACCGTGCACAACGGGGACAAGCTGATCACGCGCCAGGAGTACCGATAGCTCCTTATCGGCGATGCTTTCCCCTTTGAGGCGGTTCAGCAGAGCAGGGGTTACCAGCACGAGCCCGACGCGTGACTTCGCCAGCCCCCTGTCGATCTCGCGTAGCAGCGGCGTGCCGAGGCCGACGTCCTTCTCGCTGAACCAGACGGAGACGCGCTGTGCCTCGAGCAGATCGTGCAGCTCCTTAGCAGCCCCTGCCCGGTCGTCCCAGGCGTGGCAGAGGAAGAAGTCGCGACGCTCGGGCTGGGGTGCGAGCCTCTCGACGGTATTGCGGATCGGCGTGAGTGCCGACACCTCGGAAGGCGTGTATGCCATGGACGAACCAGCTCGCGACCATCTCGGCCTTGCGTTGCTGCTGGACCCACCCCCGCTAGTCCGGCCGCTGCCGCTACCCCCCGACAGAGAGTAGGACGGGGACGAGTATGATCCATAGCCGCCGTAGCCACCGTAGCGGCTAGAGCGGCCGCCGCATGCAGGACAGGCCGCTGCGGCGCTTGCGGAGCGATGACCATATACGGGTGCTGTGCATCTAGCCATGTGTCGGATGATCCATTGTAGATGTTTGAGTCAGACGCGCCACCGTCGGGTCGGCGGCCGCACACTTTGAGGCCATGGCGGTCGCTGGCTGCTACCGCCGGTCGCGCGGCGGGTTCGGATCGCTGCCATACGAGTTGGATTCGCGGATGCGGCCGTCGGGCCTGTGAACAACGTGCTCAGCGTGGGCGTCGCGGGCGATTTCGCGACCACGCTCCGCTGCGGTGGTCTGCGTGCGGTGACGGCTGACGACGTTTCCGATGACTTGGTTGACCCACCCCGCGCCGGTCGGATTTGGCGTGGTGTGGACACGACTGCTGTTGGACTTTGCCATATGCGCACTCCTATGTTGACGGCGGTGACGGAGGAACAGGGCACACTGCCGCCGTGCGGCACATCTAGCGGCGACGGAGGAAGATCGCGTCAGAAGTACGCGCGGTACGCGGTGGCGCGCACGGGCTCAAGGCGGTCCGTACCGGCTACCCGCGCGAGGACCCCCTCCGGTGCTCCCGGCGCATAGCCTGCCGTGTCTACGACCCCCTGTTGGTAGCGGATGGTGATCCGGTCGCCGCACCGGTTGTTCCAGATGAACCACGTGCGCCCCAGGTACATGTGGAAGGTGCTGCCGTCCCAGTAGTTCGTGCCCCTGCCCGTGTGCAACCGGAGTCTCTGCCCCTGATGGAGCACGCCCTCGGAGAAGCTGATTACCACCTCCGCCCCGGTGACCACGCACACCCCCGTGAACGTGAGCTGCGAGATCTCGTCCCCGGCCAGGTGTCGGGTGCCGTTGACCGCCTGGATCTCGATCCACTCGTCGTTCAGCTGACGGTCGGTCGCCTGACCGGGTCGGAGGGCGTCCTTGCCCGGTGGGTTCGGCTGCGCCTGCACGATGTATAGCGTGGACATTCGGGCTCCCCTCCGCCGAGGGCTGCTCGGCCGTGTAGCGTCCTGTTCTGCGTCTCGTCGCGCGACGACCGCGCGACCGTGTACGAGAAGGACGCTACTGACCCGCTGGCCGCAGGTCGATCGGTGGAGGTGTGGCGGAAACTCTGAAAGTTTCCGTCAGACTTTCTGACTGACGGCCGTCAAGCCGAAGTCCGCAGGAGCGCGTGTGCCAGGTCCGTGATGTCGCGGTCGCCAATGGCCGTCAGTGCGTCGACGTCGCACGACCCGATCACGACGCGGTCGGTCAGGAAGTAGTGTCCGTGCCAGTCGTTGTCGATGATGTTGATCCCGTCCGGAAGGGCCGGCTTGAGCGCCTCGCGCAGAACCGATACGCCCTTGAACCCGTGGTCGTCCGACGCTCCGAGCTCACGCTTGTGCACCATACCCGCTCCGGCGCGCGCCTCACTGCGGGCAACCATAAGACGGAGCAACACCTTCAGGGTCGCGTTGGGGACCATGATCGACCGCGAACCAACGAGTACACGCGTGCGCCGGCGCTCGCGCGTGCCGGGGATCGCGAGCACGATCTCGTCCGTCTCGACCGCAAGTTGTGCGGCGGAACGCTCGGCAGCACGCTCCACACATCTTTCGTGCGACACACGCCCGATGCGTTCGAACACGTTCTCGACTTCGCCTAGTACCTCGCGCTCGTTGAACGGCTTGTGGATCACGCCGTCGGCGCCGTCCTTCATGACCTCCTGTACAATGGACACTTCCCGCGCGAACCCGCTGACGACGAGGATGGGCAACTCGTAGCGGAGGCCGGCTCCCGCGTGTTCGAAATGCTCGCGGCGAACATCGCGAAGCAGCGACAAGCCGTGGGCGCGGTGCCCCTTGATCCCATCAGGGTCGAGCTTGATCTCCAAGTCGAGGAGGACAAGGCAGAACGACTCCGTGCGAGACAGCGCGAGCGCGTCGCGCTTGTTGTCCACGATCGTGCTGCGACACGAGGCGGTAGCGAGGATCTCGGCGAGGTCCCTCGCGGTCGGACGATCGTCCTCGACGATCAATGCATGGTGATGGGACGTCATCTGTCTACCGAGCCGACCGTGACCGACGATGGCGCGTGGGACCGAGAGGCCGGGAGCACGACCCGGGCGACGGTGCCACGCCCCTTCTCGCTGTCCAGCCGTAGCCGACCGCCATGCTCGGATTCCACGATCTTGATTGCCAGCGGCAACCCGAAGCCCGTCCCGCCTGACTTGTTTGTGGAGAACAGGACCGGGGCGTCCGCGAGCACCTCGGGGCTCATCCCGCGTCCCGCGTCGCGGATCGTGACCTCGACGCGGCCATCCAGTCGCTCCGCACTCACGAGAATGGGGCGCATGCGCGCCGGTGGCACGGCAGACGGTGTCGCACCGAGGGCAGCCGCGGGGATGTCGTATGACTCTACAGCGTTCGAGAGCAGGTTCGTGAACGCTTGAAGGAGGCGCGCGCGACAGACTTCCGCGGTGAGCGCCTGGTCGATCTCAACAACGATGTCCGGCGTGTCGGCGGACACGCGGGACCCACGCGCCAGTGTCACGGCATCGACGATGATCTCACCGAGCGGCTCGACAGCGAACGCCAGCTGCGGCACGTGCGAGTACGCCCGCATGGCGTCCATGACCGCCTGAAGGTGGGTCACCAGGCGCTCTACACGCGCGGCCTCATCGGCGAGCGGCTGGCCGGGCGCCCCGTCCTCGGCGAGAAGCCGCTGGATGCGGGCGGCCGACATCGCGAGCGGCGACACGAGGCGGACGACCTCGTGGTACAGTTCCCGAGCGAAGGCGTCCGCGACCTGCTCGGCCGCGCGCTTCACCGCATCGCGCCCCCGCACCCCGAAGCGGGCCTCGATGTCGTCGAGCGTCGCGTTGATGCGGTCCTCGTGTTGCCGACCGAGGGCACTGGCGTGACGCGCGTCGCGCCGGCGGAGGGACGCCAGCTCGGCCGCCTGCCGGACCCGTCGGTTGTCGTCGGTGGCGAGCCGAGCGAGAGTCCGATCGAAGACCGCGTGCGGGACCTGTGCCGCCGCATTCGCGACGGCGCGACGGATCTCCCACTTCTCGTGCGCGCCGAGCGCTGCCAGGCGGCGCAAGACCGCCTCCGTCGCGGTGTCGCCCGGCGGTGCGGACCGCAGCCAAGTCTCGGCCGCGCCGACCGCCTCCAGCACGGTGCTCCAGTCGTCCGCTCCGAGCGCGGTCAGCAGGACGGCGCCGCCGGGTGCCGCGTCGGCGTCCACCTTCAGTGGGCCATCGTCAGTGGCCATAGCGCGTCTTCCGCTGAAGGAATGCGTCGCGGCCGCCCTCGAGGATCCGCTCGATGTCGTCCCGGCACTCGTCTACCGTGCCAGCACGACGCACCTCGGCGTGCTGCCCGTCGGAATCGAAGACGAAGACGCGTTCCGCCTCGCCGAGCACCGGGATGTTTGGGTTGTGCGTGACGAAGATGATCTGCCGACTTCCCTTCACCTCACGGAGGGCCTTAACGATTGTGTCGTACACGAACGCGTTGTCGAGGTTGTCCTCCGGCTGGTCGATGAGCAGCGGCCGTTCACTCTGACTGAGCAGGATCGGGAGGATCGTGGTGCAGCGCTGCCCCGTCGACAAGTTGGGCGACGCCTTGTAGCGGTCCCCGTCGCGCAGCTCGATGCACGGCCGGTCTTCCAGCTCGACCGCTTCGATGGTGTAGGCCAGACCGCTGGCGCGAACCCCGTCGATGATCTTGCGCGCTCGGTCCTCATCGAAGCCGGCACGCTGCACGAGCGCCGCATAATCCCGTTGGGCGACGGCCTGTGCGAACTCCTCCGGCAGGAGTGCCTGCGTGAGCCGCTCGGCCGCGACCCCGTGCTTGATGCCAGCCCCCCGGAGCGCGTCGGTCACGAGCTCGCGATAGTGGGAGAGATCGGCCGCCTGCTCCACAGTGACTCGGATGCTGGGAAACCGTTGGGTCAGGCCTTCGGCGACGCGCTTGCGCAGGGCGAACCGCTGGTCGCGGAGTTCGGACATCCGCCGGAGGGCGGCGTTACGGGACTGCGCCATCGCAGCGCGCTGTCGCTCCCGGGCCTGCTGCTCGGCGGCCGCCGCCTGCGCGGTCGCCAAGCCTGCCTGAAGCGTCAGTCGCTCGGCCGCGCGCCCGCCCAGTTCCTCCGACTCGGCGAGGAGCGCGCGGTATTCCGCATCCTGGGCGGCGTGCCGGTCCGCCAGCGTCAGCTGGTGCGTGCGCAGGCTTACCTGTGTCGCGCGCGCGGCAGTGACGAGCGCGGCGACGCCTGAGCTGAGTTGGTCCTCGAACGCCTGCACCTCGGCGGACATCGCCGAGAGGACGTCGCGGTTGCCTCCTTCGGGGCTCCCTTCCCGCACATGTATGTCGACACTCGCGCGGAATCCGGCCTCCGCCGTCTCGAGCTCGCGCACCGTGCGCTGGAGGGCCCCGGCCAGCAGGTCCGGCACGCGCTCCTCTCGGCCGCGCAGCGCCTTCGCGGCGTGCGCGGCGTTGATTCGGTCGGCGTCGGGCCCGCCGGTCTCCGCGAGGCCCTTGAGCCGCTCCTCGATTGCGAGGGATTCGGAGGCGCGACTGCGGAAGTCGTCGATCTCGTCGTCCAGCTGATAGAGGTCCACCCCGGATTGGTCGACTTGGCGCCGCAGCTGCTCGATGTTGCGGGTGATCGCGTTCACCGCAGCTTCTTCGAACCGGTCGATGAGCTCGAGCTGCGCTGCCGGACTCAGCGCGATCTCTTCGATCTCGTTCTGGCTGAAGACGTCTGCCGCGAAAATTTGGTCCCGGTCGAGGGTGACCGGGACGGCGACGCCCGCCTCGTTAAGCACTTGGACCGCGTCGTTCGCCGCCCGCTCGGCCGTGTAGCGCATGCCGGTCTTCGTGCGGAGTTCGGCGCGCAGGCGCCCGCCCCCCAAGTTCGCCTTGACGAGCGTCTCGATGGCACGGTGTCGCTGCGGGCTCGTCCTGGTGTCCGGCATCAGGCCGAGCGCGAAACGAAGGAACTCCAGCGTGGTGGTTTTTCCGGCGCCCCGGCCCCCGATGAGGCAGTTCAGCCCATCGGCGAACTCCAGACGCGTCCCGCCGAGGAAGCCGCCGATTACCTCTAATGAGAGGACCACGTGGTGGTCGGTGGATCCTGAGTCGACTCGGCCGGCAGGCACGGATGCGGAGAGGAGAGGGGGGCCCGGCTGGAGGCCGAGGTGACGCGGAGAGGCAGTTCCGATTGGTTAGCCCGTGCGCGGTGCGAGCCTAGCGCGAACCTCGGGCGCGACCACGCCGCGGGGAAACAAAAAGTGCGGGGCTTCCCTTCCGTCGCGGGTAAGCGGATGTGCGTGGCCGACGGTTTCGCCCGGCCACACCACCAGTATCAACCGATGTCATGCGCTCCGCCAGTATGCCCCCGCATCAGCCGCAGGAGTCCGGTCGGCAGGTCGCCGACGCGCGCGGCGCGGGCATGACGACCGCCGCAGATGCTCGCTAACTCTTTGCGTCCCTTAGTGTTCGAGCTCCGGTCCCGAGCGGAATCTCGAAACGGGTGAATGGCGAACCGTCCCAGGAGGTGTGTCCGTGGAACGTGCGGTTTGCGCGGGAGCTGAAAGTGCCGGAGTTTGCGCCGCGGGCAGCGATCGCGGGTAGGGATGCGGCGGTGCTTGCGACTGAGCTACTAGCGATGACGCCTGACGAGTTCAGCATGGCGTTCAAAGCTTCGCCAATGAAGCGCGCGAAATTGCGCGGACTCAAGCGCAACGCGGCGGTAGTGCTCGGGAACGTCGGCGACACGAATGACGTTGAAGAGCTCACGCGCGCGCTCGATGACCCGGAGCCACTCGTGCGCGCGCATGCGAAGTGGGCGCTGCGACAGACGTCAAATCAGGCTTGATCGACCC
>JAOPZD010000625.1 GCA_025964295.1 Conexibacter sp. | reverse complement strand
TGGCCGGCGCCGCCCGGCTCGCGCGCGTCGCCGGCGTCGCGCGCGTCGAGCCGCTGCAGCACCGCTTCGCGTACGTCGGCGCCGATCTCCAGGATCTCTACGGCGTGCGGCCACAGTCGATCGACGCCGCCGGGCGCCTGCAGAACGGCTGGTTCTCGGGCGGCAGCGCGCAGCAGCTGATGCGGACGCTCGCGTCGCGGCCCGACGGCGTGCTCGTCTCGGCCGAGACCGTCCACGACTTCCAGCTGCGGCCGGGCGACCTGATCAACCTGCGCCTCCAGGACGGGGCGACCAAGCGCTACAAGACGATCCCGTTCCACTACGTCGGCGTCGCCAAGGAGTTCCCGACCGCGCCCAAGGACTCGTTCTTCGTCGCCAACGAGGCCTACGTGACCCGGGCGACCGGCAGCGACGCGGTCGGCGCGTTCCTGGTCCAGACGAGCGGCCGCTCGCCGTCGGCCGTCGCGCGCGGGATCCAGCAGCAGCTCGGCACGAGCGCCAAGGTCACCAACATCGAGGACCAGCGCAAGGTCATCGGGTCCAACCTGACGGCGGTCGAGCTGTCGGGGCTGACCAAGATCGAGCTGGCCTTCGCGCTCGTGCTCGCGGTCGCCGCCTCGGGGCTGGCGCTCGGCGTCGGCTTCCAGGAGCGCCGCCGCACGTTCGCGATCGCCACCGCGCTCGGCGCGCGCGGACGCCAGCTCGGCGGGTTCGTCTGGGGCGAGTCGCTGTTCGTCACCGTCGCCGGCCTGGTGCTGGGAACCGTCCTCGCGACGGTCATCTCCTCCATGTTGGTCAAGGTCCTCACCGGCGTCTTCGACCCGCCACCCGACGCGCTCAGCGTTCCCTGGGGCTACGTCGGCGCGCTGGTCGGCCTGACCGTGGGCGCCGTGGCCGCCGCCGGGGCGCTGACCCTGCGTGCACTGCGCCGGCCCGCCATCGAGCAGCTCCGCGACCTGTGAGCGCCGCGGTCGCGTTCAGGCGCCAGTCAGCTTCCAGGCGCCATCATCCGGCCACGATGTCGTTCCCCCCGCGCGCATGACCCACCTCGTCCTCGCCTCGATCACGACCAGCCTCACGGACTGGATCGGGCGCAACGGCGTCTACGCCGTGTTCCTGATCATGGCCGTCGACGCGGTCCTGCCCGCCGGCGGGGAGCTGACGATGCTCTACGCCGGGGCGCTGGCCGGCGGGGCGATCGCGGGCCATCACCCGATCGTCTTCGGCCACGTGCTCCACCATGGCCTCGAGGCCTACGTCGTGCTCGCGCTCGCCGGCACGCTCGGCTACCTCGCCGGCGCGGTGGGCGGATGGGCGATCGGGCGCTGGGGCGGGCGCCCGCTGATCGAGCGCCACGGCCGCTGGCTGCACCTCAGCCCGCAGAACTTCGCGCGCGCCGAGCGCTGGTTCGCGCGTCGCGGCCGGCTCGCCGTCTTCCTCGGCCGGCTGACGCCGGTCGTGCGCTCGTTCATCTCGATCCCGGCCGGCGCGCTGGAGAGCCCTCTGGGCCCGTACACCGTCCTCACGCTCGCCGGCTCGGCCATCTGGTGCTTCGGCTTCGCCGCCGTCGGCTGGGCGCTGGGCAGCAGCTACGACAAGGTCCACCACGCGTTCACCGGCCTCGAGGTCGTGCTGGTCGTCGGCGCGGTCGTCGCGCTGGCGGTGCTCCTGCGCCGCCGGATGGTGGCGCGACGCCGGATGGCGGCGCCGCGCTGACCTTCGTCCTGGTCGCCCTCGGCGCGGCGGTCGCCGTCAGCGTCGAGTTGTTGGAGGCCTTGGCGATCGTCCTGGCCGTGGCCGTCACGCGCCGCTGGCGCGATGCGCTGATCGGCGGCGCCGGCGCGGTCGTCGCGTGCGCGGCGCTCGCGGCGGTGCTGGGGCCGGTGGTCCTGGGCTCGGTCTCGCTCGACGCGCTGCGGGTGGCGATCGGCTCGCTGCTGCTGCTGTTCGGCCTGGAGTGGCTGCGCAAGGGGACGCTGCGCCTCGCCGGCCGGCGGGCGCGCGCGTCGTCGCAGAAGGAGTTCGAGGAGACGCGCGAGGAGCTGGAGGACGTGCCGCTCCCGCCGGAGGGCGAGCCGGACTGGGCGGGCCGGATCGTCGCGTTCAAGGGCGTCCTGCTCGAGGGCGTCGAGGTGATCGTCATCGTCACCGCGCTGGCCGAGCGCCCCAGCGGCCCGGCCCCGGCGCTCGTGGGCGCCGTCGTCGCGGCCGTCGCGGTGCTGGCCGCCGGCACGTGGCTGCGCAAGCCGCTCTCGCGGATCCCCGAGACCGAGCTCAAGTGGGGGGTCGGCGTCCTGCTGAGCTCGTTCGGCGTGTTCTTCCTCGCCGAGGGCCTGCACGTCCACTGGCCCGGCGGCGACGCGGCCGTCCTGTACCTCACCGCCGCGCTCGCCCTGCTAAGCCACGCCCAGTCGCGGCACCTCGCGGCCACGCCGAGCGTCCGGTGAGCGTCCTGCGAACGCTCAAGAAGCTGATCCTCGGCGAGACGTGGACGCTGCCGCTCGGCGTGGCGGCCGTCGTGCTGGCCGCGGCGCTCGTGCTCCGGCCGCTGCTCGACGACCACTGGCACGCCGCCGGCGGCTTCCTGCTGCTCGCCGGGATCGCGGGCGTGCTGTGGCTCAGCGTCGCTCGCAGCGCGCGCTGACCCAACGCGCCGGTCGGTCTCTGCGCCCGCGCCCGTCCAACGACGTATGGACCATCCCTCCGCGCCTGCGGGCGCCACCATCGTCACCGGCGCCGGCCGCGGCCTCGGCGCCGGGATCGCCCGGCAGCTGGCCGCCTCGGGCCGCAGGGTCGTGCTCGCCGCGCGCGACGCGAGCGCCCTGGAGGCCGTCGCCGCGGGGATCCGCCGCGACGGTCACGAGGCCGTCGCGGTGCCCACCGACGTCACGGACGCCGATGCGGTCGCGCGCCTGACGCACGCGGCCCGCGAGCGGTTCGGCCCGATCGACATGGTGGTCAACAACGCCGGTGCGCCGGCGCTGCTGGCCACCGTGGACGCGATGACCTGGGACGAGTGGCGACGCAACATCGACGTCGACGTCCGGGGCGCGTTCACCGTCACCCAGGCCGTGGCCGAGGATCTGCGCGACGGCGGCGCGGCGACGCTGGTCAACGTCGCCTCCGGCGCGGTCCCGATCGCCAGCCCGGGCCACGTCTCCTACTCCCCCGCCCAGGCCGCGCTGGTGTCGTTCTCCCGTTGCGTGGGCGCGTGGCTGGCGCCGTCCGGCGTGGCCGTGCACTGCCTGTGCCCGGACCTGACGCCGGCCGGCGGCGTCGGCCT
>JAOPZD010000621.1 GCA_025964295.1 Conexibacter sp. | reverse complement strand
TCATCGTGCCGATCGCGACCGAGGGCATCGAGCAGGGCGCCAAGGTCAAGAAGCACGGCCTCCGCGCGTCGCACACCGCCGACGTCCACCTCGACGACTGCCGCATCCCGGGCGCCTACCTGCTCGGCGGCAAGGACAAGCTCGACGAGCGCCTCGCGCGGGTCCGCGAGGGCAAGAAGGGCAAGTCGCAGGCCGCGATGCAGACCTTCGAGGCCACGCGCCCGATCGTCGGCGCCCAGGCGCTGGGCATCGCTCGCGCCGCCTACGAGTACGCGCTCGGCTACGCCAAGGAGCGCGAGCAGTTCGGCAAGAAGATCATCGAGAACCAGGCGATCGCCTTCGCGCTGGCCAACATGAAGATGGAGATCGACGCGGCCCGCCTGCTGGTGTGGCGCGCGTCCTGGATGGCCCGCAACGGCCTTCCGTTCCAGAACGCCGAGGGCTCGATGAGCAAGCTCAAGGCCGGCGAGGTCGCCGTCTGGGCGACCGAGCGCGCCATCCAGATCATGGGCGGCAACGGCTACACCCGTGAGTTCCCGGTCGAGCGCTGGCACCGCGACTCGAAGATCTACACGATCTTCGAGGGCACGAGCGAGATGCAGCAGCTCGTGATCGCGCGCGCCATCTCCGGCATGCGGATCTCCTAGCGGCCGGCGGATCGGCTCGTCATGGGACGCGCGCGGGCGGCGCACTTGGGGCCGGAGCTCCGCCGTCCGCTCGTGCTCGACGCCGCCCTCCCGCTCTTCGCGCGGGACGGCTTCGAGGCCGTGTCGATGCAGGCGATCGCCGACGCGGCGGGCGTCTCCAAGCCGGTGCTGTACTCGTGCTACGCCTCGAAGGAGGAGCTCTTCGAGGAGCTGATGCGCCGCGAGGAGCGCAAGTTGTGGCACATGGTCGAGGACTCCGTCCCGGCCCCGGGCGCGCCGGGCGACAAGGAGGACCTCCTGCGCTTCGGCCTGGCGGCGCTGCTGCGCGCGGTCGTCGAGGCGCCCGAGGCGTTTCGCGTCATCTACCTCCAGCGCCACGGCGAGAACCGCATCGAGCGGGGCCGCGAGCACTGGGAGCGGCGCATGGCCCAGGTGCTCGCCGCCTGGACCAACCTGCCCGACCGCGAGACCGCGCTGATGGGCCGCATGTTGGTGGCCTTGGCCGAGCTCGGCTTCCGCGTCCAGCTCGAGGAGCCCGGCCAGTGGCAGCCCGACGCGCTCGCGGGCTACCTCGCGCGCGTCGTCGTGCGCGGGATCCCGAAGAGCGGCGACGCGCCGCTCACGGGCTAGGGCGTCAGCCGAGCGCCGCGGCGATCCGCGCGGCGACCGCGTCGCGGGCGTCGTCGTCGGCGTACTTCGTGCGCGGCCAGAAGAAGCCGCGCAGGCCGTCCTTGAAGTTGCGCGGGACGACGTGGCAGTGCAGGTGCGCGACGGACTGGCTGACGACGTTGTTCATGGCCACGAACGTGCCGGCGGCCTCCAGCGCCTGCGGGATCGCGACCGAGAGGCGCTGGACCAGCGTGAAGTAGGGGCCGACCGCGGCGGGCGGCAGGTCGGCGAGCGTCACGACGTGCGCGCGCGGGACGACGAGCGTGTGGCCCTCGAACAGCGGCCGCTGGTCGAGGAACGCCACGTGGTCGTCGTCGGCGAAGACGATCGCGGCCGGCAGCTCGCCCGAGATGATCTTGCAGAACACGCAGGCGCCGGCCTCCATCTGCCGTGGAGCCTACGACGCGGGAGCCTCCCGAGCGGGACGCCGGGCGGCCGTAGACTTCGCCGCCATGTCCGGTCTGCCCGTCCTCGTGCGTCTGAAGGGGGTGAGATGACCTTCGACGCGATCCTCAGCGAGCAGACCGGGCCGTTGACGCGGCGGCTGGCCAGGATGGTCGGCGACCGCGAGACCGCCGAGGACCTGCGGCAGGAGACGCTGGCGCGGGCGTGGCGCAGCGGGCCGCGGGGCGCGCAGGCGCCGGTGGTCCGGGCCTGGCTGCACCGCACCGCGACGAACCTGGCGCTGGACGAGCTGCGGCGGCGCAAGCGGCGCGAGCACGTCCCGCTGCATGCGGGCCTGGCGGCGGACGCGGGCGGCGGTGGCCACGCCGGCGACGAGCGCCGCGACCCGGTCCTGCGCGACGCGCTCGCCGCGCTGAGCCCCCACCAGCGGCTCGTGCTGCTGCTGCGCTTCGAGGCCGGGCTCTCCCTGCGCGAGGTCGGCGAGCTGCTCGACCTCTCCGAGGAGGCCGCGCGCAAGCGCGTCGCCCGGGCGCGCACCGCGTTCCTCGACGCCTACAAGAACGCCGGCGCCGACGACGTCCGGCCGACCGTCCTGCTGCTCCTCGGCCGCGAGGACCCCGGCCCCTACGAGCGCTGGCTGCAGGCGGCCGGCGCCCGCGTGCGGACGCTCACCGGGGCCCAGGCGGGCCTCGACCTCGCGGGCGCCGACGCGCTCGTGCTCGGCGGCAGCGAGACCGACGTACACCCGAGCCTGTACGGCGAGGCCGTCGGCCCGCACATCCGCGACACCGACCTCACGCGCCACCTGCGCGACCTCGCCGCGCTGCGCCACGCGCTGCGGACCGACCTGCCGGTCCTCGGCGTCTGCAGCGGGACGCAGCTGCTGAACGTCCTGCATGGCGGCACGCTGCACCAGGACCTGCCCGCCGACGGCTGGGACGCGCTGGACCACCGCGACGCCCACGACGTCGCCACCGCCGACGGCACGCTCGCCCGCCGCCTGCTCGGCGGCACGCCCGGCGTCGTCTCCGAGCACCACCAGGCCGTCAAGACGCTCGGCCGCGGGCTCGACGTGACCTCGACCGCGCCCGACGGCCTGATCGAGGCCCTCGAAGTCCCCGGCCACCGCTTCGCGCTCGGCGTACAGTGGCATCCGGAGCGCTGCGCCGACGGCCCGGACGGCACCGGGCGCCGCATGGCCGACGCGCTGGTCGAAGCGGCGGCCGCCGCATGACGACCGCCGGCGTGACGATCCGCCCCGCCTTCCCCGACGACGCCCACGCCCTGGCGCGCCTGGCCGCGCTGGACTCCTCCCGCCTGCCCACCGGCCCCCTGCTGCTCGCCGAGATCGACGGCGAGCCGTGGGCGGCGGTCGCCCTCCGAAACGGGCGCGCCATCGCGGACCCGTTCCGGCCGACCGCCGCGCTGGTCGACCTCCTGCGCCGCCGCGCCGCGCAACTCGCGGCGGCGCAGGAACGACCACGC
>JAOPZD010000584.1 GCA_025964295.1 Conexibacter sp. | reverse complement strand
GGCGCGCCGACCGACGACGCGCTCAAGGCGTGGCTGGGCCGGCGCCTCGACGCGGGCGACGCGACCGCCAAGCAGGCGCTCGAGGCGTGCGCGCCCAAGCCGGTCCCCGAGGCCGACCGCACGGCCGACGAGGCGACGCTACGCGCGTGCTTGAAGGACCACGGCGCCGCCGTGCCGGACGTCGGTGGCGGCGACCTCAAGCGCTGGATCATCGAGCACCACACCGAGGCGGCGACCGCGGCGGCGCTCAAGGCCTGCCATCTCGAGGTGGGCGACCACGACCGGTCCGCCGACTGCGCCAAGGCCGACGGCGTCGGCGGCCAGCCCGCCGAGAAGCCGGACGCGAGCGCCGCCAAGATCACCCGCCACCAGCGGCCGGCGGGCATCTGACCCGTCGCGCAGAGCACGGGCCCGGCGGGCGCCACCGCCGCCGGGCCCGCGTCATTGGCGCGCGCGGAACCCCAGCAACCGCGACGGGAGCAGCGAGGTCGTTGTCATCCGTCCTGCTCCAACCGCGCCATGTGCCGCCGCGTGAGGTCGCTCGTGGCCTCCAGGAACGCCACGATCACGTCCAGTTGCACGCCGGTGAACCGCGCGGCGAGCGTCCTGTCCCAGTCGGCCTTGACCGGGCCCCAGATGCCGCCGGCGGCGGCGTAGAACGCCGGCGTCACCGCGACGGTGACGCGGCGGCGGTCGGTCGGGTCGCGCTCCCGGCGGGCGAAGCCGGCGCGTTCCAGCCGGTCGATGACGCCGGTGATCGCGCCGGTCGTCAGGCCGGCCTCGGTGGCCAGTCTGCCGGCGGTGACCGAGCCGGCACGCTCGATGACGTTGAGGCAGTCCAGGTCGGTCAGGCTGACGCCGAGGCGCTGGGCGGCGAGGTTGTCGAAGGCGCGGTCGAGGTTGCCGCTCGTGCGGAACGCGTCGACGAGCTCGTCGATCTTCGTCTGCTTGGGCGAGCGAGGGCTGGACATGAGATCTCTTAGTCACTAAGATATATGGACACTGAGAAGTCTAGCGACCCCTCTCACGGAAGCGAAAGGCATCGTCATGAGCACGAGCACCATGAAGTTGGAGCTGATCCAGGTCCCCGTCGCCGACGTCGACCGGGCCAAGGCCTTCTACACCGAGCAGGCCGGGTTCGTCGCCGACCACGACCACGTCGTCAGCGACGAGATCCGCTTCGTCCAGCTGACCCCTCCGGGCTCGGCGTGCTCGATCGCGATCGGCTCCGGGTTGACGCCGATGGCGCCGGGCTCGGTGCAGGGCCTGCAGGTCGTGGTCGACGACGTCGAGGCCGTGCGCGCCGAGCTCGTCGCCCGCGGCGTGAACGCGAGCGAGGTCCAGGACTTCCCCTGGGGCATGTTCACGTTCTTCAGCGATCCGGACGGCAACGGCTGGTCGGTGCAGCAGGCGGTGCCGCGCGGCTGAGCGGCTCGCGGCCTCTGGACCTGGAGCTCGCGGCCGGAGGCGTCGCCGATCTTGTAGGCCTAGCCCTGGGCGGTCGGGCGCACGGTGATGTCCCCCACGTCGACGTCGGCCGGCTGCTCGATCGCGAAGGCGATGGCGCGGGCGATGGCGATCGTGGTGGTGAGGGCGAGACGGCGCAGGCGCGCGCCGCCGATGGTGATGGACATGGTGGTCTGGTCCTTTCGGGAGGATCTGTGGTCGGAGGTCAAGAGGACGTGCGGGTGCGCAACGCCCATACGACGAAGAGGACGGCGCCGAGGGTCGCGTAGCCGGCCAGGCCGCTCAGGCTCGGGTCGTTCGCACCGGACGAGGCGATGATCGACGCGCCCGCGATCGCCGAGACGCCGCCGCTGATGAGCATCGGGATCTCGCGGGAGCCCTTCCGGCGGCGTTGGATCGCGTTGAAGAGCTGGATGAGGCCCGACACGACGGCCCACGAGCCGAAGACGGCGAGCACCGAGCTGACGTCCGAGCCGAAGGCCGCGATGGCGAGACCCGCGACGGCGATGCTGCTCAGCGCGGCGTTGATCCGCAGCCGGTTCGCGGCCTCGCCGCCTTGGGCGGCCTCGGCGAGCGACGCCACGACGTCGATGACGGGGTAGACGGCCACGAGCAGGGCGAGCCCCGCGGACAGGTCGGTGCCGGCGTCGCCGGCGGAGATGGCGATGGCGGCCGCCCACACGACGGCGACGGCGGCGCGGAGGAATGCGATGCGACGCGGATGGGACGCGGTGCCGAGGTGGACGGCGACGGGATGACTGGACATCGAAGAGGTCTCCTGAGGCGGAAGTAGAAGAACAAGCGTTCTTTCTTGTGCAACGCACAGAAGCACGCGCCTGCACGCCTGTCAAGAGGGAACGATCTTTCTGTCGGCGTCTGTAAAGACCGATCGTTCTTTCCGATAGGGTGGCGGCATGCCCACGATCACCAACCTCCCGCCCGGCAAGGTCTCCGAGGCTCGGAGCCGGCTCCTGGAGACGGCGTCGGGGCTCTTCTACCGCGAGGGCGTCAACAACGTCGGCGTCGATCGGATCGTCTCCGAGGCGAGCGTCACCCGCGCCACCTTCTACCGGCACTTCCCCAGCAAGGAGCACCTCGTGCTCGCCTACCTGCAGGCGGCGCACGACGGCATCGTCGATCGCATGTCGACGGCTGTGACGATCGACGATCCGAAGGAGCGGCTGCGCGCGATCGGCGACGACATCGTCGCCCAGATCAAGTCGCCCGGCTTCCAAGGCTGCGCGTTCATCAAGGTGGCCTCTGAGTTCGACGACCCCGACGACGCCGTCCGCCAGGCCGTCGCCGCGCACCGCAAGTGGTTCGCGAAGGTCGTGCGCACCGCCTTCGCCGATGCCGGAAACCCGATCTCCGCCAACCCGGCGCGCCACTTCGTCATGCTCCGCGATGGCGCGATGGTCGGCGCCTACCTCGACGGACCCAAGCAGGCTGCTGACACGTTCATCCGGGGCGTCGACGGCCTCTTGCGTCTGGGCACCGGCCCGGACGCGGGCAAGCCGCCGGAGAAGCGCCGCGCACAGAGGTAGACGACCCCCCCGGCGCCGCGTTCATCTCGCGGCCGTCTTCGCGGCCTCGCTTCCCGCCCCGTCGAGCCGCGCGAACTCGTCGTCGGTCAGGGCCACGTCCGCCGCGGCGACGTTCTCCTCGAGGTGGCAACCCTGGTCGTGCCGGGGATCGGCAGCATCAAGGACGTGCTCGACCACTGCGAGCGCGAGGGGATCGGCTTCATGCCGCTCATGAACTCGCGGATCTCCTCGTCGGACGTGGCGCGGCCCGCCTCCAGCAGCGAGATCGCGGAGATCACCTGCCCGGGCGTGCAATAACCGCACTGGAAGGCGTCGTGACGGACGAACGCCTCCTGCACCGGATGCAGCGCTCCCTCGACGCCGACGCCCTCGATCGTCGTCACCTCACGACCCTCGCACTGCGCCGCCAGCGTCAGGCAGGACAGCACGCGCCGGCCGTCGACCAGGACCGTGCAGGCGCCGCACGCACCCTGGTCACACCCCTTCTTCGTCCCCGTCAGCCCGAGCTGGTCGCACAGCGCGTCGAGCAGCGTGACGCGATTGTCGAGCCGCAGCAACCTCACGTTCCCGTTGACCTGCAGCGAGACGTCGGTTGACCTCCGCGGCGAGTCGGTGCGCGCGCCACTTGCCTCGCTCGAGGCTCGCGACATGGACGCCGTCCATGGTATCCGTGGCCAACCGCGCCGCGGGCGATTTCGCATGACCTTCGGTCGAGCGGTCAGACGGACGCCGCGCCGAGCCGTGGCCAGCAGGCCGCGAGGCTCTTCACCCCCTCGGCCCTTCGACCAGGCCCGCCGCCCCCGCGATCAGTCTCGCTTGCTTCGCCGGCGCCCAGATCGACTTTTGGAGTCGTACTGATCGCCGAACAGCATCCGCATCGTGTACGACATGTACCCGGCCCGCGGCTCGGTCGCAGACGGCGGGTCGAGCTTCGGTTTGGGACGGCCGATCGCTTGCAGGAGGCGCTGCTTGAACGAGCCCACGATGTCGTGATACCCCGGTCAGATGAGGTCTGACGTACCGATCGCGATCGCGACCGAACACCAGCTGCACAGGCGGGCCGCCGCTGCCGTGGGTCGCGGACGCCGACGGCTCGAACGCGCACCGGGTCTTGCCGCAAACCATGATCGACCTGCCCGACGCGCGAACCGCAGCAACCCGGACTCGCCAGTGGACGCGCTCACCTGACTCGTCACCAATCCATCGCGCCGATCGCCCTGCATACCCCGACCGCCAAGAGGTCCGGGGTCGCCTCCGGCGTATCGATGCCATGCCGCGCATCGAGGCATTTCGACGTCGGGCTGCCTCTTCCGCCCCCGGCAAGAGAGTGTCGACGCGGGCCTGCAGCGCGGCGATCTGGTGGTCGAGGTTGCCCGCACCCGCGGCGCTCGGGCTCGGCGCTTGCGCCGGCGCAACGGAGGCGAGATCGCCGCGCGGCGTCGACACGGTTGCGTGCGCCGACTTGACGGTGTTCTTGGCGACGAGGACGCCATCACCGATGGCGGCCGGCCGGGGCTATGAGGACGTGCGCCCGTCGAGCGCGGCGGGCAGCTGGCGGCGTGAGGTGATGTCGAGCTTGCGGTAGGTGTGCGTGAGGTGCGTCTGGATGGTCCGGGGCGTGACGAACAGCGCCTGGGCGATCTGGGCGCTCGTGAGGCCTTGGGCGGCGAGGCGGGCCACACGCTGCTCGGTCGGCGTCAGCGCGTCGGCGCCGGTGGTGGCGGCGCGGCGGGGGCGAGCTCCCGTCGCGCGCAGCTCGGCACGGGCGGTGTCCGCCAGCGGCGTGGCCGCTATGCGGTCGGCCAGCTCGAGGCCGCGGCGCAGCGGGGGCTGGGCGTCGGTGCGACGTCCCGCGCGGCGCAGGGCCGCACCCCGGCTGACGAGGACGTGGGCGAGCGCGAGCGTCGACGGGCCGTGCTCGAGGATCCGCTCTGCTTCGGCGAGCAGTACGAGCCCCTGCTCGCCGTCGTCCTCGACGAGCGCGGCCGCTCGCAGGGCCAGCCCGAGGCTTCGCGGCGCGTC
>JAOPZD010000581.1 GCA_025964295.1 Conexibacter sp. | reverse complement strand
CGCCAGCGCGGCGCCCGCGGTGACCAGCAGCGCCAGGCCGACGAGCGGCAGCGGCGCGCCGGCGCTGTGCAGCGCCAGCGCGAGGGCCAGCGCCACGAGCGTCCCGGCCAGCGCGAGCGAGCGGCGGTGCGCGCCGGCCAGGAACAGCCCCGACACCATCAGGTAGAAGCCCATCTCGAAGGCCAGCGTCCAGCTCAGGCCGATCAGCAGCGGCTGGGAGATGAAGGCCTGCATCATGGTCACGTTGGCCGCCGTCGCGACCACCACGTGGTGCTCGTAGTCGGGCGTCAGCCCGAAGCGCCCGGCGAGGTGCAGCGCCAGCGCCGCCGCCAGCGCGAGCCAGTACAGCGGGTAGAGCCGGAAGAAGCGGCTGATCCAGAAGCGGCGCAGCGACCCGTGGCGCTCCAGCGACGCGGGGATGATGAAGCCGCTGCACAGGAAGAACAGCACGACGCCGAACTGGCCGAAGCGGAAGACGTGGGCGTCGAAGTGCACGAAGCCGCCGATCATCCCCTCGGCCCGGTGGCCGAACGCGACGGCCAGCGCCGCGAGCCCGCGCAGCGCGTCGAGGAACTCCAGCCGCGGCCCGATGCCGGCCTGGGCGCGGTCGTCGGCCCGCGCGTCGACCGGCGGGGCGACGGGCGTCGCGACGCCCATGTCAGGCCGGCCGTCCCGTGGTCGTGCCGACGACCGTCGCGCCGGCCGGAACCGGGTCTTTCGCGACGCAGTTGGCGCCGAGGCGCGCGCCGTCGCCGATCGTGATCGGCCCGTAGGCCTTGGCGCCCGGCCCGACGTAGACGTCGTCGCCCAGCTGCGGCGCGCCGCCGTCGTGGATGCCGAGCGACGTGCCGGGGTGGATCGTGCAGTTCGCGCCGACCCGTGCGGCCGGGCTGATCACCAGCGTCCCCCAGTGCGGCAGCTTGAGCCCGGGCCCGCAGACGTTGACCGGGATCGTGTAGCCCAGGCGGATCCCGCGGCTCTGCAGCAGCCAGCGCAGGACGCCGGAGAGCAGCGGCCCGCGCGTGTTCGTCACGTACTCGGTGACGCGCAGCAGGACCTGCCAGCGCGTCTGCGGCTCGCGCGCCAGCGTGGCCAGCGGCCGGCGGTCGTAGCGACCCAGGTCGGCGGCGATCCAGGCGCGCAGGTCGTCGAGGTCGGCGATCGGCACCTGGTGCTTTGTACCGGTACGGGGTCCCGGATGACTCCGACCGGCGGTCCGCATCGGGCCTACGGCGTGAACTTCACGTTGATCACGTCGCCGTCGCGCATGACGTAGTCGCGGCCCTCGAGCCGCAGCGTCCCGCGGTCGCGCGCCCCGGCGAAGCCGCCGGCCTCGACCAGCGCGTCCCAGCCGATCACCTCGGCGCGGACGAAGCCCTTCTGGATGTCGGTGTGGATCTCACCGGCCGCGTGCCAGGCGGTGAGGCCGTCGCGCAGGTGCCAGGACTGGGCGATCGTCCCCTCCCCCGCCGTGAAGAACGAGTTGAGCTCGAGCAGCGCGAACGCGCCCTGGGCGACGCGGTCCAGGCCGGACTCGCTGGCGCCGAGGTCGGCGCGCATCGCGGCGGCGTCCTCGTCGTCGAGCTCGGACAGCTCGGCCTCCAGCCGCGAGGAGACCGCGACGGCGCCCGCGCCGATCGCGTCGGCGTGGGCCTGGATCTCCGGCGGGACCTCCTCGTCGCCCTCGTCGACGTTGGCGACGAACAGGACCGGCTTGGCGGTCAGCGGCGCGAGGTTGCGCAGCGCGTCGGGCGCGGCGTCGGGGACGGGGACGGTGCGGACCGTCCTGCCGGCCTGCAGCGCGGCGATGACCTCGCGCAGCCACGCCTCCTCGGCGGCGGCCTCCTTGTCGCCGCCCTTGGCCTGCTTGGCGACGCGGTCGACGCGGCGCTCGGCCTGCTCGAGGTCGGCGTAGATCAGCTCGGTCTCGATCGTCTCGACGTCGCGCGCCGGGTCGACCGAGCCCTCCGAGTGCAGGATCCCGTCGTCGTGGTGGGCGCGGACGACGTGGACGATCGCGTCGGTCTCGCGGATGTTGGCCAGGAACTTGTTGCCGAGCCCCTCGCCCTCCGACGCGCCGCGCACCAGGCCGGCGATGTCGTGGAAGGCGATCGTGTCCCACACGATCTCCGAGGACTTCAGCAGCGCCGCGACCTGCTCCATGCGCTCGTCGCGCACGGGCACGATCGCGACGTTGGGCTCGATCGTGGTGAACGGGTAGTTCGCCGCCTCCGCGCCCGCCTTGGTGAGGGCGTTGAAGAGCGATGACTTGCCCGCGTTGGGCATGCCGACGATGCCGACCTTCATGAAGTGGTTGCTCCTCCTACGAGCGTGCCGAGCGCGGCGCCGGCGAGGATGTCCGAGGGGTAGTGGACGCCGAGGTAGACGCGCGAGGCGGCCATCGCGATGGCCACGGGGTAGACCGTGCGCGCGCCGATCAGCGGCGCGTAGCCGCGCGCGGCGGCGAACGACGACGACGCGTGGGCCGAGGGGAAGCTCAGCTGCGTCGGCGTCCTCATCAGCTGCGGCAGGCCGTCGAGCAGCGGCCGCGGCCGCCGGGCGACCTGCTTGACCACCGTGTTGAGCGCGTAGGCGCCGGCGACGCCGCGCAGCGCGCGGCCCCAGCGGTCGCGGCGCGGCGCGTC
>JAOPZD010000561.1 GCA_025964295.1 Conexibacter sp. | reverse complement strand
TGGTCGCAGACGCGGGCGCGCAGGGGCAGCGCGACGTCGCCCCAGCGCGGGTGGCGCAGCGTGCCGAGCTCGCCGGCCGTCGGGAGCACTCGGGGCAGCGACTGGACCGGGATCCCGAACGCGGCGCAGAGCTCGGCGTCCCAGCCGGGCGTGACGAGCGCCTGCAGCGCGGTGCGCGACGCGGTGCTCGGGTCGGTCGCGAAGCCCGCGCCGAGGCGGTCGCTGAGCCACGCGTCCACCGTGCCGAGGCGGACGCCGTCGAGGTCGCCGCCGAGCTCGCGGACCAACCACGACAACTTGGGCGCCGAGAAGTAGGGGTCGGGCGGCAGGCCGGTCCGGGCGAGCAGCTCGGGGGCGACGTCGTCATAGGCCTCGCTGCCGCGCTTGTCATGCCAGACGACGATCGGCGACCGCGGCGCGCCGGTGGCGACGTCCCAGGCCAGGACGGACTCGCCCTGGTGGTCGAGCCCGACCGCGGCGATCGGGCGCCCGGCGGCGGCGGGGAGCACCTCGGCCACGGCGTCGACCACGGCGTCGAGCACGGCGAGCGGGTCCTGCTCGACGCGCCCGGGCGCGGGGTTGGCCGTCGCCACGGCGCGGCGCGCGCTCGCCACCTCGCGCAGCCGGGCGTCGAACAGCGCGACCTTGACCGCCGTGGTGCCGTCGTCGATGCCGAGGACGAGCGGCCCGTCGGCGGCGTCGCTCACGCCGCGGCGGCCCGGTCGGCCGTGCGCCGCCACCACGGCGTGGCGCCGGCCGCCGGCGGCGGGCCGGCCAGCAGCGGCGCCTCGGGCTCCTCGCCCAGCCCGGCCAGCGCCACCACGCGCTCGGCGATCGCCAGCGAGGCGGTCAGGCCGGTCGAGCGGATCGCCGCGGCGTGGATCAGCCGCCGGTCGACGTCGCTGCGCGCGACGACGTAGTTGGCGCCGTCGCGGCCCGCCGGGCGCAGCCCCGCGTAGGCGAACGCGGGCTCGGCGCCGTCCAAGGCGGGGTACATCTCGACGGCCTTGCCGAGAATCTCCTCGCGGGCCTCGGGACGCACGGTCCAGTCCTCGAAGTCGAGGTCGACCGCGGTCGGCCCGGCGATGGTCCGGCCGTCGAGGGTCGGGAAGACCAGGACGCCCTTGGTCCGGTCGGTCGGCACCGGGAGCAGGATGTGCTCGGGCGGCGCGACGTCGAAGACCAGGAACTCGCCCTTGCGCGGGTGGACGCGGAACGCGCTGTCGCCGTGCAGGCGCGCGACGGCGCCCGCGCCGAGGCCCGCGGCGTTGATGATGATGTCGGCCGCGACCGGGCGATCGACGCGCGCGCCGGTGCGGATCGTCGCGCCGTGGCGCTGCGCGGCGGCGGCCAGGGCCAAGGTGTAGGCCACGGGGTCGGTGACGCCCTCGCCGGGCACGCGCAGCGCGCCCGCGCCGTCGACCTGCGCCTCCACGCCGTTGCCGCGGGCGTTCTCGGCCAGCGCGGCGATCGTCGCGTCGTCGCCTTCGGCGCGCGGCGTCAGCACCGCGCCGCGCGGGTCGAACGGGATCGCCAGCGCCTCGAGCACCGGCGGCCGCAGCGTCGCGGCGCGCAGGATCAGCTCGGTCTCCAGCTCGCCGGGCTTGGAGTCGAAGCCCGTGTGCAGGATCCCCGAGTTGGTCCCGGAGGCGGCGAGGCCCAGCGCGCCGTGGGTCTCGCGCAGCTCGACGGCCGCGCCGCGGCGCGCGAGGGCCAGCGCGCAGGCGACGCCCACCACGCCGCCACCGACGACGACGACCTCGGGTCGGGTGTGGCTCATGGCTCCTTCTTGCCGGGGTTGAACAGGCCCTTGGGGTCCAGCGCGCGCTTGACGGCGCGCGCCGCCTCGACGGCCGCCGGCGCCCACTGCGCCGACAACTGGCCGGCCTTCAGCAGCCCGATGCCGTGCTCGCCGCTCGCCGTCCCGCCGAGGTCGCGGGCCATCGCGAAGAGCTCCTGCGCGGCGGCGTCGGCGCGGGCGCGCATCGCCTCGTCGCCGGGGTCGAGCAGGAACGAGGAGTGCAGGTTGCCGTCGCCCGCGTGACCCCACGAGCAGCCCTCCAGCCCGTGGCGGGCGCCGATCGCGATCGTGCCATCGATCGCGTCGGCCAGCCGCTCGACCGGGACCGCGATGTCCTCGGAGAGCTTCTCCCCGCGCGCGGCGCGCACGGCGATCGAGACGCCCTCGCGCCAGCGCCAGACCTCGGCGGCCGGCGGCGCGACGGCGCCCGCGCCGAGGGCGTCGAGGAGCTCGTCGCGGTCGGCGGCGGACTCGGCCTCGCAGACGACGAGCAGCCCCGCGCCCGCCCCGGCGTCGTCGAGGAACGGCGGCGGAGCGGCCGCGATGCAGCGGCCGTCGAGGTACTCCACGGCGGCCGGGACGACGCCGCTGCCCAGGACCGCGTCGATCGCGTCGCAGCCCTCGCGCACGGTGGCGAACGCGGCGGCCACGGGGAACGCCGCGGCCGGCGCGGGAACGAGGCGCAGCCACGCGGCGGTGATGATCCCCAGCGTGCCCTCGGAGCCGATCATCAGCGAGCGGAGGTCCAGGCCGGCGACGTCCTTGCGGACGGGTCCGCCGAAGGACACGAGCTCGCCGGGCGCCAGCACCACCTCGATCCCGGTGACCCAGCGTCCGGTCACGCCGTACTTGAAGGCGTGCGGGCCGCCGGCGTTGGTCGCGAGGTTGCCGCCGAGCTGGGACTGCTCCGCGGCGCCGGGGTCGGGCGGGAAGAGCAGGCCGCTCTCGCGCGCGCGCCGGGCGACCGTCGCGGTGGTCACGCCGGCCTCGGCCTCCATGCGCCAGCGCAGCGGGTCGAAGGAGCGGATGCGGTCCAGGCGGTCCAGCGCGATCCCGATGGCGTCGGGCCCGCCGTCCTGCGGCACGATCCCGCCGCTGTAGCCGCTGCGCCCGCCGACGGGGATCATCGCGACGTCGTTGGCGTAGCACCACGCGACCACCGCGGCGACCTCCCGCGCGCTGCCGGGGGCGACCACCGCGCCGGCGCGCCCCGACAGGCCGCTGGCGTCGGCGAGCCCGACGTCGCAGGCGACGTGCTCGGCGCCCACCAGGGCGGCAAGATCGGCGTGCACGCCCCCACCGTACCCTCGAAGGGCGATGCCCGAGGGCGACACCATCCACTACGCGGCCAATCGGATCCGGCCGGTGCTCGCGGGGCAGGTCCCGGACGCGATCAGCACGCCGCACCCGCGCTTCGGGCGCGACCGCTGGCCCGAGCGCCTGGCGGGCCGCGAGGTCGAGGCGGTGACCGCCCACGGCAAGCACCTGTTCCTGCGCTTCGCGGGCGACCTGACGATCCACTCGCACCTGCGGATGACCGGCGCGTGGCGCGTCCATCCCGACGGCGCCCGCTGGTCGCGCGCGCCGCGGCGGGCCTGGCTCGTCATCACCAAGGACGACAACGACGTGGTGCAGTTCGACGGCCCGGTCCTGGAGCTGCTGACCGAGACGCGGCGCCGCTTCGACCGCCGCCTCGCGCTGCTCGGGCCCGACATCGTCGACGCGGACTTCGACGAGGAGCGCTTCCTGCGCCGGCTGCGCGAGGACGACCCGACGCGCGGGATCGGCGACGCGCTGCTGGATCAGCGGACGATCGCGGGCATCGGGAACCTGTGGAAGGCCGAGGGCTGCTGGCTGGCGGGGGTCGACCCGTGGCGGCCGACCGGGCAGGTTCGCGACGACGAGGCGCTGCGCATCGTGCACGAGCTGCGGCCGCGCATGCAGCGGTCCGCGGTGGACGGCAACCAGATGCGCGACAAGAAGATCTACAACAAGGAGGGCCGTCGCTGCCCGCGCTGCGGTGAGCGCATCCGGGCCCGCGGTCAGGGCGACGACAACCGGACGACATACTGGTGCCCCGGATGCCAGAGCTGACCCCGACCCAGCAGCGCGCCGTGCGCCGCATCGGCCACAAGGGCGCCGACCACATCGCGCCCGGCAACACCACCGCGAGCTTCGACGCGGCGCTGGAGCACGGCTGCGACATGGTGGAGTTCGACGTCCTGCCCGAGCGCGCCGAGGACGGCGAGTACACCGGCCGGCTCATCCTCGCCCACGACTTCAAGGACGCGGCGAAGCGCACGCCGCTGACGCTCGAGCAGGGCCTCGACCACCTCGCGGGCAACGCGTTCGCGGGCATCGAGCTCGACGTCGACCTGAAGACCCACGGCTACGAGGAGCGCGTCATCGCCGCGCTGCGCGAGCGCGGGATGGAGCAGCGCACGCTGATCTCGACGATGGAGGTCGTGTCGCTCCCCGTGCTGCGAGCCGCCTCCAGCACCATCCGCCTCGGCTGGTCGGTGCCCAAGGTCAAGCGCAACTACCTCGCGCACCCCGCGACCAAGCCCTTGGCGTTGGCCACCGTCCAGCTCCTGCGCCGCACCGTCCCCCGCGCCGTCGCCCGCGCGATGCGCGCCGGCGAGATCGACGCGGTCATGTCCCACTTCTCGCTCGTCACCCCCCACTTCGTCCGCACCGTCAACCGCGCCGGCGGCGAGCTCTACGTCTGGACCGTCGACGACGCCGAGCGGATCCGGCGCTTCGAGAAGATGGGGGTCACCGGCGTGATCACGAACGACCCGCGGCTCTTCGACCCCCTGGGCGCTTAGGGTTCTACGGCGGGGCGGGTTCGGCGTGGTTGGCCGTCCGGCACTCCGTGATGTCGCCCCCTCACTCCCGCCTCGTGCTCGCGCCGTGGCGGAGTGCTGCGTGGCCGGTTTGTATGACTGTCCCGTCGTCCGGAACGCTGGCGCTGGGCGCCGTGGCATCGAACGCCGCACTCCGGCTCCCGATCGGCGCCGACATCACGGATTGCCGGCCTCCCTTAGCGGAGCTTCCGCACCGGCGACCCTGGCCCCGGTCGCGCCGCCACCCAGCTCTTCATCTGCCGGCGGGGAGCGGGAGAGCTGGGTGGTGCCGCAGTCGTGCTGCCGGACGTGTGGACGTGGCGGGGATGTCGTATGTCGACATCCGGCGTCCGCGACAAAGCGCGGGATCGGTGCCATGGGCGTTGGCGGCGCCCGGAAGAGCGATACCTGCGACGAGCGGCGGCGCCGCCGGGACGCGAGCGCGAGCGGATGACGGTGGCGAGCGTACGGCACGCCCCGCCGACCGACGACGCCCACGCCGCGCGACCGCGAGCAGGCAACCAAACCAACTACGGCTTGATGATGCACTCCGCCGCGCTTGCGCCCTTCGGGTCCGCACCGAAGGTCCCCTTGTGCCCGGAGCGGGTGCGCTTCTGGGCGTTGCGGACGACCTTCTTGCCGATGCGCCACTCGAAGGAGACGATGCCGCGGAGGCGGTAGGTCTGGCCGGCGGGTGGGGGTGTGATGGAGAAGTTCCAGCCGGATTCGCGGCGGCGGTACTTGGCGGAGCCGACGGGCTGGAAGCCGGAGTCGACGGTGGCGTCGGTCGGGGCCCAGGTCTGGGTGGAGGCGCGGAAGTACTGGACCTGGAAGCGCATGTACATCTTCTCGGTCGCCTTGCCGGAGCCGGGCATCGAGGCGCGGATGCCGATGGTGTCCGGGTGCTTGGCGGTGTCGCAGATGTTCACCGTCGCCCACAGCAGCGGGGACTTGTCGACCGTCGGGGCGTCCGCGGCGCGTGCCGGCGCGACCGTCAGGCCGGTGGCGGCGGCGAGGACGAGGGCGGTGCGGAGCACGTGCGCAGCGTACCCGCGTGTGATGGATCGGCCGCGGGACCGTAGTGTCGGCGTGGGATCAGTCATGGAGCTCTCCATCTCCGAACCGTCGACCGCCCGGTTCGATGCGCTGTATCGCGAGACGGCGTCGGACGTGTTCGCCTACGTCATGACGCTGCTGCGCGACCGCGCCGCCGCCGAGGACGTCACCGCGATGGCCTTCGAGCGCGCCTACCGCCGCCAGGCGGCCTTCGACGCCAAGCGCGGGACCCAGCGGGCGTGGCTGTTCGGGATCGCCCGCAACGCCGCGCTCGACGAGCTGCGCGCCCGCAAGCGCACCGCGGCCCTGCTGGCCGAGCCGGAGGACGCCTCG